>CALEOQ010000561.1 GCA_937910255.1 uncultured Caulobacteraceae bacterium
CTGGCCAAGATCCGCTCGATCAACGAATTGCTCGACGGGGCCTTCCGCACCGCCACGCTGGACGCCACCTGGGCGGCCGACGAGGGCGCGGGCGGACTGGAGCGTGCGCTGGAGCGCCTGTGCCGCGAGGCCACCGACGAGGTGCTGGCCGGCATGAACATCCTGATCCTGTCGGATCGGGGCGTCAGCGCCGACCGCATTCCGATCCCGGCGGCGCTGGCCACCGCCGCGGTTCACCATCATCTGATCCGCCAGGGCCTGCGCATGCAGACCGGCCTGGTCATCGAGACCGGCGAAGCGCGCGAGGTGCACCACTTCTGCGTCCTGGCCGGCTACGGCGCCGAGGCCGTGAATCCTTATCTGGCCTTCGAGACGATCGAACAATTGCGGGTCGAGAACAAGCTCGACATCTCGGCCAAGCAGGCGCGCAAGAACTACATCAAGGCCGTCGGCAAGGGCATTCTGAAGGTCATGTCCAAGATGGGCATCTCGACCTACCAGTCCTATTGCGGGGCGCAGATCTTCGACGCCGTGGGCCTGAACTCCGAGATCATCGAGAAGTACTTCACCGGCACGGCCTCGACCATCGAGGGCGTCGGCCTGGGCGAGATCGCCGAAGAAGCTGTCCGTCGCCACCGCGACGCCTATGGCGACAACCCGATCTATCGCCACATGCTCGATGTCGGCGGTTCCTACGCCTACCGCCTGCGGGGCGAGGCCCACGCCTGGACGCCGGATTCGGTGGCCCGGCTGCAGCACGCCGTGCGCGGCAACCTGCCCGACGAGTACAAGGCCTTCGCCGCCAGCATCAATGAGCAGAGCGAGCGGCTGCTGACCATCCGCGGGCTGATGCGCTTCAAGCTGGCCGACAAGGCCATCCCGCTGGACGAGGTCGAACCGGCCAGCGAGATCGTCAAGCGCTTCTCCACCGGCGCCATGAGCTTCGGCTCCATCAGCCGCGAGGCGCACACCACGCTCGCCATGGCCATGAACCGTATCGGCGGCCGGTCCAACACCGGCGAAGGCGGCGAGGAGCCCGATCGCTTCACGCCCCTGCCGAACGGCGATTCCATGCGCTCCAAGATCAAGCAGGTGGCCTCGGGCCGCTTCGGGGTCACGGCGGAGTATCTGGTCAACGCCGACGACATCCAGATCAAGATGGCCCAGGGCGCCAAGCCCGGCGAGGGCGGCCAGCTGCCCGGGCACAAGGTCGACAAGAACATCGCCAAGGTGCGCCACTCGACCCCGGGGGTTGGCCTGATCAGCCCGCCGCCGCACCACGACATCTATTCGATCGAGGATCTGGCCCAACTGATCCACGACCTGAAGAACGTCAATCCCAAGGCCCGCATCTCGGTGAAGCTGGTCTCGGAAGTGGGCGTGGGTACGGTGGCCGCCGGGGTCTCCAAGGCCCGGGCCGATCATGTGACCATTTCCGGTTTCGAAGGCGGCACCGGCGCCTCGCCGCTGACCTCCCTGACGCACGCAGGCTCGCCCTGGGAGATCGGCCTGGCCGAGACCCAGCAGACCCTGCTGCTGAACGGCCTGCGCACCCGCATCGCCGTGCAGGTGGATGGCGGCCTGCGCACCGGTCGCGACGTGGCCATCGGCGCCCTGCTGGGGGCCGACGAGTTCGGCTTCGCCACCGCCCCGCTGATCGCGGCCGGCTGCATCATGATGCGCAAGTGCCACCTCAACACCTGTCCGGTGGGGGTGGCGACCCAGGACCCGGTGCTGCGCGCGCGCTTCAACGGCCAGCCCGAGCATGTGATCAACTACTTCTTCTTCGTGGCCGAAGAGCTGCGGGAGATCATGGCCCAGCTCGGCTTCCGGACGCTCAACGAGATGGTCGGCCGGGTGGACCTTTTGGACGCAGCCCCGGCGGTGGATCACTGGAAGGCCCGCGGCGTGGATCTGTCGCGCCTGCTCTACCAGGCCCCGCTGGAGAACCCGAAGGGGCTGTGGAACACCGAACGTCAGGACCATGGTCTGGAAATGGCCCTGGACCACAAGCTCATCGAAACGGCCCGCCCGGCGATCGAGCGGGGCGAGGCCGTCCGCGGCGAGTTCGAGATCCGCAACATCAACCGCACGGTCGGCGCCATGCTGTCGGGTGAGGTGGCCATGGCCCACGGCCATGCCGGCCTGCCGGACGGCACGATCTCGCTGACCTTCCGCGGCACGGGCGGCCAGAGCTTCGGGGCGTTCTCGGCCCGGGGCGTGACCCTGGAGCTGATCGGCGACAGCAACGACTATGTGGGCAAGGGGCTCTCAGGCGGTCGCGTCATCGTGCGCCAGCCGCCGAACTCCAAGCGCGAGCCGACCCAGAACATCATCATCGGCAATACGGTCCTCTATGGCGCCATCGCTGGCGAGGCCTATTTCGAAGGCGTGGCCGGCGAACGCTTCGCCGTCCGCAACTCCGGCGCCGTGACGGTGGTCGAGGGCCTGGGCGACCACGGCTGCGAGTACATGACCGGCGGCGTGGTGGTGGTGCTGGGCGACACCGGGCGCAACTTCGCGGCCGGCATGTCCGGCGGCGTCGCCTATGTCTACGACCCGAAGAACCGCTTCGCCGAGCTGTGCAACATGGCCATGGTCGAGCTGGAATCCGTTGCGCCGGCTGGCGCCGTGGATCCGGCCGACGAGGCCCAGCGGCCACGGCAGAAGTCCCCCTCGGTGGACGACAATGGCATGGGCGACGTGCTCGCCCATGACGCCGAGCGGCTGCGTATCCTGATCGAGCGCCACCTGCTCTATACCGGCAGTGCGCGCGCCCGGATGATCCTGGACAACTGGGACGCCGAGCTGGCCAATTTCCGCAAGGTGATGCCGACCGACTACCGTCGCGCCTTGCTGGAGCTGGCCCAGGAACGCAAGGCCGCCGCCGCCGTCGCCGCCGAATAAGACCGAAGATCGGAGTACCGCCATGGGAAAGCCCACAGGCTTCCTTGAGATCGAACGTCAGGACCGCGGCTACGAAAAGCCCGAGTCGCGCCTGAAGACCTGGAACGAGTTCGTGCGCCCGCTGGCGCAGCCGGAGCTGACCAAGCAGGCCGCCCGCTGCATGGACTGTGGGATTCCCTACTGTCACAACGGCTGTCCGGTGAACAACCAGATCCCGGACTTCAACAACCTCGTCTATCGCGAGCAGTGGCTGGCGGCGCTCGAGAACCTGCAGTCGACCAACAACTTCCCGGAGTTCACCGGCCGCGTCTGCCCCGCGCCCTGCGAGGCGGCCTGCACGCTGAACATCGTCGACACGCCGGTGACCATCAAGACGATCGAGTGCCAGATCGTCGACAAGGGCTGGGAAGAAGGCTGGATCACCCCGCAGCCCTCGCCGCGCGGCACCGGCAAGCGCGTCGCGGTGGTCGGCTCTGGCCCTGCGGGCCTGGCCTGCGCCCAGCAGCTGGCTCGGGCTGGCCACGCGCCGACCGTATTCGAGAAGAGCGACCGGATCGGTGGCCTGATGCGCTACGGCATCCCGGACTTCAAGATGGAGAAGCACCTGATCGACCGTCGGGTGCGCCAGATGGAGGCCGAAGGGGTCATCTTCCGGACCAATTTCGAAGTGGGCGTGAATGTCTCGGTCCAGCGCCTGCTGGATGATTACGACGTGCTGGTCATGGCTGGCGGCGCCGAGAAGCCCCGCGACCTCGAGGTGGAGAACCGCGAGCTGGAGGGCATCCATTTCGCGATGGACTTCCTGACCCAGCAGAACCGTCGCGTGGCCGGCGATGCCGAAGAGGTGGCCGCCCCGAACGGCACCCTGTCGGCCAAGGGTAAGCATGTGGTGGTCATCGGCGGTGGCGACACCGGCTCGGACTGCATCGGCACCTCGAACCGCCATGGGGCCGCCTCGGTCACCCAGCTGGAGATCATGCCGCAGCCGCCGGCCCGCGAGAACAAGCTGATGACCTGGCCGGACTGGCCGCTGAAGCTGCGCACCTCTTCCAGCCACGAAGAGGGCTGTGAGCGCGATTTCGCCGTCGCCACCAAGCGGGCCATCGGCAAGGACGGCAAGATCGAAGCCCTGGAATGCGCCCGCCTGGAGTGGGTCAAGGGCGACGACGGCCGCATGGTGATGCGCGAGATTGAAGGCAGCACCTTCGAGCTCAAGGCCGATCTGGTCCTGCTGGCCATGGGCTTTGTCAGCCCGCGCCACGAAGGCTTTGTCGATCAGGCCAAGGTCGATCTCGACCCGCGGGGCAATGTGAAGGCCTCGGTGGACGACTACCGTACGTCGGAGCCGCGCATCTTCGCCTGTGGCGACATGCGTCGCGGCCAGTCCCTGGTGGTTTGGGCGATCCGCGAGGGCCGTCAGGCCGCGC
Organism: uncultured Caulobacteraceae bacterium; assembly: GCA_937910255.1. Taxonomy (GTDB): domain Bacteria; phylum Pseudomonadota; class Alphaproteobacteria; order Caulobacterales; family Caulobacteraceae; genus Phenylobacterium. The sequence continues at coordinate 4,335 of CALEOQ010000561.1, forward strand.
AGGCGGTGGACGCCTACCTCATGGGCGCGAGCAAGCTGCCGCGCTAAATCGACGACGTCCGGCGGCCGGATCGTCCGGCCGCCGGCGCTTCCCGCCAGCGTTGCGCCAGAGGATAAGGCCGGGCCCGGCCCTTTGGCCGACCCCTGTTCCGAACATTAAGACGAAAATGCGAAAGATTCGCATTGTGAATTAGACCGCTTAGACATAGGAATGCCTCGCAATCTCACCCGAGTCTTGGGGGCTCCAAAAAATGCTGAAGCGGACATCCGGCGTACGCGCCTATTCACGACGTGCTTGGACGCCGGCGGCGGTCGCCGGCCTGGCGGGCCTGGCCCTGGCGCCGAACGCCCTGGCCGACGACGCGCCCCATGAGGTGGCGGGTGTCGAGGTGGAAGGCCGTATGGCGGCCGAGCCGGTCTCGCCGAAATTCACCGCCGACCTGATCGACACGCCGCGCAGCGTGACCGTTATTCCGCAGGCGGTGATCGAACAGACCGCCGCCACGTCGCTGCAGGACATCCTGCGCACCTCGCCGGGCATCACCTTCGGGGCGGGCGAGGGGGGGCAGCCCCTGGCCGACCGTCCGTTCATTCGCGGCCAGGCCTCGGGCAACAACGTGTTCGTCGATGGCGTGCGCGACTCGGGCGGTCAGGTCCGCGACGTCTTCAATCTGGAGCAGGTCGAGGTCATCAAGGGGCCGGACTCCGCCTATAACGGCCGGGGCTCCGGCGGCGGCAGCATCAATCTGACCAGCAAGCAGCCCAAGCTGGTCGAGGCGACCAGCGCCAGCCTGCGCGTCGGCACCGACTCCTATCTGCGCGGGGCGATCGACGCCAACTATGTGCTGGGCGACACCAGCGCCGTGCGCATCAACCTGATGGGCGCCCAAGGCGACGTGCCCCAGCGCGACGCGGCGGCTTTCGACACTTGGTGCGCAGCCGTCGCGGCCGCCCTGGGTCTGTGCCCCTCCCCCCGGACGCCGCTGCGCCCCTACCACCCCCCCCCCAACCCCCCCCCCCCTCCCGCCCCGCCCCCCCCCCCCCCCCCGCCCCCCGCCACCCC
>CALEOQ010000562.1 GCA_937910255.1 uncultured Caulobacteraceae bacterium
GGGGGAGAGGAGTGGATGGGGGTGGGGCGGGATTGCAACAGAGATGTGCTCTGGCGTTGGGGGGGGGGGGTTGCGTTCTTTTTTTTTTTTTCAAGCAGAAGACGGCATCCGAGATTACGACGTGACTGGAGTTCAGACGTGTGCTCTTCCGATCTGCCGCCGGGCGCCGAGCTCGACTATCTGACCCTGCCGGTCCAGTGGCAGGGGGCGGCCGAAACCATCCTGCGCCAGTTGCAGAGCACGCCTGCCGACGGCGTGCTGGTGGTCGGCGTGGCGGTGGAGGCCGAGGCGTTCCGCGTCGAAACCCTGGGCCGCAACTGCGCCAGCCGTGATCGCCCCGACCAGGCCGGCCGGGTCTGGGGCTCGCCCCTCGTGGCCGATGCGGGCGAGGACGTGATCGTCGCCACCGCGCCGTGTCAGGCCATGGCCTCGGCCCTGGAGACTGAAGGCCTGCCGGTCGCCCTGTCGGAGGACGCCGGCGACTATCTCTGCAACTTCACCCTCTACCGGCTGCTGCACGCCAAGGCCGCCGCGCGGGTCGGCTTCCTGCACGTGCCCCAGGCGCGGGAGTGCGCGGAGACCGCCGCCTTTGATCTCGCCCAGATCCGCCAGGCGGTCACGGCGGCGGCGGCCGCCTTCTGCGCCGAGCTCACCCGTCCAGTCGCCGAACCCCATACAGCCTGAGCGCCCCGGCCAGACCCAGCGCCGACATGGCGGCCATGGCGAAATAGCCATAGGCGCCCACCGCGTCGTAGAGGGCGCCGGAGCCGATGGTCGCCAGGCCGATCAGCAGACCGCCAGAGAAGGCCGAGTTCACCGTCTGCGCCGCCGAGGCGTTGCCCGGCAGCGACAGCCGCTCCACCAGTTGCAACGAGGCCATGAAGGTGGCGGCGAAGGAGAGCGCGTGCAGGGCCTGGATCGGGAACAGCAGCCAGAGCGGCGGCGACAGGGCCAGGGTCCCCCAGCGCACCACCGCGGCCACGCCGCCGATGACCAGCAGACGCCGGGGTCCCACGGCGCGGCGCCACGGCTCCATGAACCACAGGAAGCCGATCTCGATGGCGACCCCGAACCCCCAGAGGATTCCGGTCAGGCTTTCGGGAATGCCCTGCGCCTTCCAGACCAGGGCTGAGAAGCCGTAATAGAAGGCGTGGGCCGACTGGATCAGCCCGACCGACACCACCGCGAGCATGAAGCCGCCATCGGTGAGCAGGCCCTTCAACCCGGCCATCCGCTCGGCGAAGGGCGCCCGCCCGCCCCCTTCGCGCACGGGGTCGGGCGGCAGCAGAAACCGCGCCCCCACCGCCGTCAGCACCGCCGCAGCAATGATCCAGGCGAGCACCAGGTCGGCCGGTCCCTGGACCAGCAGCACCCCCATGGTCACATTGGCCAGGATGAAGGCCGCCGAGCCGATCCCCCGCGGCCAGCCATAGTTGAAGCCGTCCCGCCTGGCCCTGGCCAGCACGATCACGTCGGTCAGCGGCGAGATGGTCGACAGGGCCGAGGCGGCCACGAACCAGACGGCGAACCACCACCAGAAGCCGAACGGCGCGGTGAGCAGCACATAGGCGCAGGCGGCCACCGCGCCCATGATCATCAATGGCGTGCGGCGGAGCGCGAAGCTGTCGGCCCAGACCCCGATGGCCGGCGCCGTGATCATCCGGGCCATCATCGGCGCCGAGAGGATCAGGCCGATCTCGGCGCCCGAGAGGCCGTGCCGGGCGAACCAGACGGGAATATAGGGCGCGCTGGCGCCCAGCCCCACGAAGATGGCCGAGTAGAACAGACCCAGGCGCACGGGTAGCGACGGCATCAGGGAGCCTGCGGACAGTGGAGCTCGACCGCTCTAGCCCGAGTCTAGCGCGACCGGTAGCTGACCGGCCAATACTCCGACGTCACCCCCTGGCAGTCGGGCATCAGGGTCTGATGGGTCATCACGAAGGCGGCCCCGGTCCAGACCCAGCTGGTCAGCGCCCCGCAGTCGCCTAGGCCGCGGCCCTTATCAAAGTTGGTCAGGGTCTGGGTTTCGGGGTCGAAGTCGATGTTCATCAGCTCATCAACACGCTCACCGTCCGCATGGGGGACCTGCAGGGCCTTTACGGCGCCGCCGGTCTCGTCGGTGAGAAAGAGGCTGTAGACGACATTGTAGGCCCCGCGGCTGCAGATGGCGCCCCAGAAGATCTTGCCCGGCGCCAGGCGGGAGACCTGCGGGTCGATGCCCAGATCGGCGATGTCCTCGTCGCAGTCGCTCAGCCGGGCCTGAAGGGCGGCCGACGGCTCCCACGGCAGATCGTCTTGGGCGACGCGCGCCGCCGGGGTCACCTTTGGCAGGGCCGGCGGGGCGGGCACGCTGGAGGCTGGCGCGGTCCCGCGGGCGACCAGGGCCGTCGTCGTGCCGGCCCGTTTCTGCCGGTCATCCATGAAGCGCAGGGCCGCCGATGAGCCCGTCAGCGAGATGGTGGTCGCAGGATTGCGCCCCTCCTTGAGGGTCAGGTCCGAGCCATTGGCCAGCACCGCCAGCAAGGCCGCGCTCTGCTCCGGCGTCAGCTCGGTCAGCCGCCGCTCGGGGTCGCTCTCGATCGGCGTCGCGGGCACGGCGGCCAGGCCCCTGGGCGTCACCCCGTCCACGGCCAGGGCGAGGCTGGTGGCGGCCATGCCGGCGGTGACCAGGTCGATGACCGGCGCATCGGTCGGGCCTGCGCCCCGGGTCACGCGCAGAAAGCCTGAACTGCCGATCGGCCCCAATTCGCCAAATCCGAAGGCCGTACAGACGCGGGCGTTGTCGCAGACCACGCTCCAGGCGCCGAAACTGCCGCTGTCGGCCAGGGCCGCGCCGCCGCTGGCGCCCGCCGCCAGGACGACGATTCCGATGGCCAGGTTCCGCAAGCCCATGGTCGATCTCCTGGCGCTGCTCTACGATTCGCCTGCAGGGTGGCGCCGGACGATCGGGGCGTCACCCCATGATGGCGCCGCTGGCGATGCAGGAGCATGACATGGGTGTCGAGCGCATCTGGCTGGGTCTGGCCGCCCTCGGGGGCCTGCTGGCCGTCGCCATCGGGGCCTTCGGCGCCCACGCGGTGGCCGATCCGCAGGCCAAGGCCTGGATGAACACCGGCGCCACCTATCTGATGTTGCACTGCCTGGCGGTGTTCGCCGCGGCCGTGGTGACGCGCCAGGGGGGCTGGCTGGCGCGCCTTGCGCCGCCCTTCTTCGTCGGCGGCGGGGCGATCTTCTGTGGAACCCTGACGGCCATGGCCCTGGGCGCCCCGCGCATCCTGGGCGCCGTCACGCCGATCGGCGGCTTGATGTTCCTGGTCGGCTGGCTGGTGCTGGCCGTGGCCGCCTTTCGCCTGAAGCCCGCAGCCTAGAGCGCGTTCCGATAAGTGGGAACCGGTTATCGGAACGAAACGCGCTCAAGACTTGGAGCTTGGAGCCTGCTGCGGCAGGGCCATGAACCGCAGCACCAGGGCTGAGCCCGTCAAGGCCAGGGCCATGGTCACCGCCATGGGCGCGGGCGTCCCGTCATAGGCCAGGCCCGTCAGGCTGGCGGCCACCGCGCCGACCCCGAATGAGGCCCCGCCCATCAGGGCCGAGACCGAGCCGGACCGGCTGGGATCGACGCTCAGCGCGCCGGCCATGGTGTTGCCCTGGATGAAGCCATAGGTGGACAGGATCAGGAACAGCAGCGGCAGCACGGTCCAGCGCTCGCCAAACCCGGTCACCGCCGCCAGGGCGAGCAATGCGCCAAAGCCCACGGCGATCAGGCTGGCGCGGGCCAGGACCTGGTCGGGGCCGGCATATTTCAGCAGATAACGGTTGGCCTGGCTGGCCCCGATCACGCCCGCGGCGTTCAGCCCGAAGACCCAGCCGAAATTGGCCGAGGAGATGCCATAGACCTCGATCAGCAGCACCGGCGAGGCGGCGATATAGGTGAACAGGGTCGCTCCGTTCAGCGCGCCGGCCAGGGCGTAGCCCACCAGCCGCGGCTGTCGCAGCAGGGCGCGGAAGGCCGCGAAGGGGTTCTCGGCCCGGGCCTGGACGGCGGTGGCCTCCGACCGGCTTTCCTCCAGGC
>CALEOQ010000563.1 GCA_937910255.1 uncultured Caulobacteraceae bacterium
GAGTCGAGAGGGCACGCAGCGTATGAGGTTTGTTTTTTTTTCAAGCAGAAGACGGCAGACGAGATTACGACGTGACTGGAGTTCAGACGTGTGCTCTTCCGATCTGGCGCGGACGCGCAGGACGACATCGACGCCTTGGTCGATGCGCTGCGGACCTCGGATCGCGCCGCCCTGGGCGAGGTCTATGACGCCATGCGCGAGACCGACGTCTTCCGCCGCATCGTCACCTGTGAGCCCCTCCGCCAGGCCGCCCAGGCCATGACCGGGGCCGCGCGGCTGCACAGCCCGTTCCAGCACGCGGTCTTCCGCATGGACCTGGCCGGCGAGCCCTGGCGCGGCTTCGACTGGCATCAGGACTATCCCTACAACATGCTCTGCGACGGCTCGGTCACCGCCTGGACGCCGCTGACCCCGTCCGGCGCGGCCAATGGCGGGGTCGATGTGGTCGAGGCCAGGGAGGCCCGCCTCTATCCGGTCGATGTCCGCCTCAAGCGCGACGCCGAGGGCCGAGCCCTCGCCACCCGCGACGCCTTCATCGCCCAAGACTTCCACGCGCATTTCGAGGCGCAGAGCCGCAAGCCCGAGCTTCAGCCCGGAGACGTGCTGATGTTCCACAACACCGTGCCCCACCGGTCGGGCTACAATCCCGGCCCACGGCACCGCTATTCCATCCAGGTCCGGTTCGGCGACCTGCTTGCGCCCGAGGTGATCGCGCGCGGCTGGCGCAACCGCCGGGCTGACGGGTTCGAGGCCTTCGCCGCCCTGCGCCCGGACCTGATCGCTTCCGAGGAACGCCCATGACGCCCGCCCCCAAGATCCCCGCCGACGAGGCCCTGCGCAGCCTGCTCAAGGCCCATCTGGACGATCACGACCTGATCGCCAACCTGGCCTCCTTTGGCCGGCGGATGCACTTCATGAAGGGCTTCGCCCACTATGAGGTGTTCAAGCTGATCGAGGACATGCCCGGCGATATCGTCGAGTGCGGGGTCTACAAGGGCGCCTCGCTGCTGACCTTCGCCCGCTTCCTGGAGACCTTCAGCCCCGGCGACCGCACCCGCAAGGTGCTGGGCTTCGACCACTTCAAGGGCCTGGCCGACCGCACGGAGAAGGACGGCCTGGATGCGCGGGTGGGCAACACCGCCGAGGGCTGGAACCCGGCCCAGTTCCGCGACACCCTGTTCGCCCTGGTCGACGCCTTCAACGCCGACTCCTTTGTGCCGCAAAGGCCGCGGGTGGAGCTGATCGACGGCGATGTGAAGGAGACGGCGCATGCCTATGTGGCCGAGCATCCGGGCCTGCGGATCGCCTTGCTGCATCTGGACATGGACCTCTATGAGCCGACCCTGGAGGCGCTGAAGGCGTTCTGGCCGCGCATCCTCACCGGCGGCGTGGTGCTGCTCGACGAATACGCCATCCGCGAATGGCCCGGCGAGAGCGAAGCGCTGGAGGAATTCTTCGACGGCGCCCCGCCGCGGATCGAGAAATTTGGCTGGGCTTCGGCGCCCGGCGGCTTCTTCGTCAAGGAATAGCGCGTCAGGGGGCGCACGACGGCGCCTTGCCGCCGCAATGGGGTCTATCTTGCGCGCACAGGAGCGCTCGATTGATTCTCGCCATTCTCCAGGCTCGCCTGAGCTCAACCCGTCTGCCGGGCAAGGTGCTGCTGCCGCTGGCCGGCGCGCCCATGCTGCTGCGCCAGATCGAGCGGGTGGCCCGCGCGCGGCGTATCGACCACATCGTCGTGGCGACCAGCGTCGAGCCCAGTGACGACCGCCTGGCCGAAACTGTCGAGGCGGCGGGCCTGGCCGTCCATCGCGGCCCCCTGGCCGACGTGCTGGCCCGGTTCGTCGGCGCCCTGGAGGCCTGGCCGGCTGACCATGTGGTGCGGCTGACCGGCGACTGCCCGCTGATCGATCCCGGCGTCATCGACAAGACCATCGACCTGCATCTGGCTGAAGCGGCCGACTACACCCACAATCGCTACGACCCGTCAGGCTATCCCAAGGGCCAGGATGTGGAGGTGATCTCCGCCGACGCCCTGCGGCGGAGCGCGCGGGAGGACCACAGCCCCGAGGCCCGGGAGCACGTCACCTGGGCCGTCCGCAACGCGCCCTCGCGCTACAGGATCGCCCGCCTCGATCCGCCTGTGGACGAGGGCGAGGTGCGCTGGACCGTCGACACCCCAGATGACTATGAGTTCGTCCGTCAGGTCTATGATGGGCTCTATCTGGCCAATGCGGCCTTTTCCTCCGACGACGTGCGCGCCCTGGTCCGCGCGCGGCCGGAGCTTGCCACCTTTGGCGGAGAACGACGCCTATGACCCCCCGGGTCCTTTTCATCGTCAACGCCGGTCCGGACGTGGGCGGCGGTCACGTGATGCGCAGCCTGACCCTGGCTGCGGCCCTGACCGAGCGCGGCGCCCAGTGCCAGTTCCTGGCCGACGCCAGCGTGGAGGCCATCCTGGCCGCCTTCGCCCCCGACCTGCCCCGGCGCGCGGTGACGTCGCTGGCGCCCGAGGCGCTGGTGGAGGCCGCCGCAGGCCTGGCCTTCGAGGCCGTCGTGTTCGACCACTATGGCCTCGCCCGGCCCGAACACCAGGCCATCGCCGACGGCCGGCCCGCCGTGGTGATCGACGACCTCGCCGACCGCCGCCTGGGGGGGAGCCTGGTCCTGGACTCCGGTCCTGGCCGCACCGACGCCGACTATCGCGGCCTGACCGAGGGGGCGCGGCTGATGCTCGGCCCCCGCTATGCGCCGGTGCGTCCGGCCTTCGCCGCCCTGCGCAACGAGGCCCTGGCCCGCCGGGCCGAGCCCCTGCGGCGGGTGTTGGTCTCCATGGGCCTGACCGATGTGGGCGGCATCACCAGCCAGGTGGTCGAGCGCGTGCGTCGACGGTTCGGCGACACCGAACTGGACGTGGTGGTCGGCGCCGCCGCCCCCAGCCGCAAAGGCCTGACCCGCATCGCCGCCCACGATCCGCGCCTGACCCTGCATGTGGACACCCCGCACATGGCCGAGCTGGCCACCGCCGCCGACCTGGCGATCGGGGCGGCGGGCTCGGCCATGTGGGAGCGCTGCGTCCTGGGCCTGCCCAGCGTGGTCGTCACCCTGGCCGACAATCAGCTCGCCGCCGCTGCGAGCCTGGCCAAGGCCGGCGCCGTGCTGGCGGTCGACGGACGGGCGGCGAGCTTCGAGACGGACTTCGACCGGGCGCTGACCCGGCTGTTCGTCGATGACACCCTGCGTCGGGGCCTGGCCGAAAAGAGCGCCGAACTGTGCGACGGTCAGGGCGCGACCCGGGTCGCGGACGCCTTCTGGCCCCTGCTGATCCAGTCCGCGACCGTCTGACGCAGCGGCCTTAACCGAGTTTTTCGACCTTGGCCGGCATCCTGCCCGTTCACATGCGGGTCGGGGAGGCCAGGGCATGACCAAGGTTCGGATTATCGGCGGGGGCCTGACCGGCATCCTCGCCGCCTTTGAAGCCCACCGTCTGGGCGCCCGCGAGATCGTCCTCGAAGACGCCCTCGACCGCCTCGGCGGCTGGAGTCTGCCGCGGGTCAGCCACGGGGTGGAGCTGCGCGACGGCGAGTTCGCCTTCGGCGCCGCCCAGGACCCGATCCGTCAGGCGCTCGAATGGCACGGCGTCGCCTTTGACGAGGTGGACCTGCACGTGGGCGCCGTCAGCCCCTCGCCGTCGGGTCCCCAGGCCAGCTGGAGCGCTGGGCCGGTCCTGACATCGCCGGCGAAGACGCCCTGCCCCGATCAGGCTGAAACGCTGAATGACCTGTTGCGCGCCTATCCCCGGGCGGCGGCTGACCCGCTGGCCCACTATTGCCAGTGGCGGCTGGGGGTCTGGCTCGACCAGATCCACGCCAGCGCCGCCCCGGCCCTGGGCCTTGATCAGGTCCGCCCGCTCAGCCCCGGCGAAGCGCCGCTCGCCAACGTCTCCCCTCCCCGTCGCTGCCCGCCCCCCCGCCGCGCCCTGTACGCACTGTCTCCCTCCACCCGCCCCCCCGCTGCCCGCCCCGCCGTCCCCCACCGCCCGCCCCGCCCTCCGTCCCCCCACCCGCCCC
>CALEOQ010000564.1 GCA_937910255.1 uncultured Caulobacteraceae bacterium
GGCGTGAGTGTAGAGGAGGATACTGGGGTCGGTAGGTTTTTTTTTTTCAAGCAGAAGACGGCATACGAGATTACGACGTGACTGGAGTTCAGACGTGTGCTCTTCCGATCTGCTGCGCCTGCTGGCCGCCACCAGCTGGAGCCAGGACCCCTGGGCGCTGGGCGCCTATTCCCATGCCCTGCCCGGCTGCGCGCCAGCCCGGCAGGTGCTGGCCGAGCCGGTGGAAGGGCGGCTGTTCTTCGCCGGCGAGGCCACCTCGACCCGGGCCTTCTCCACCGCCCACGGCGCCTGGGAGACCGGGCTGCGGGCCGCCGACGAGGTGCTGGCCGCCCTGCGGGTGGCGGCGGCCTGAATCGAAGGCGTCACAGACCGCCTCTAGGATAACCTCCTGTCCTGGGGAGGCGCACATGACCGACGAGATCACCCGAGCCCTGAGCCTGTCGCGTCGCCGCATGATGGCCCTGGGGCTCGGCGCGCTCCTGGCGCCGGCCTTCGATCCGCGTCAGGCGCTGGCCCAGCCGGTGTTCGCCGACTATCCGTTTCAGCTCGGCGTGGCGGCCGGCGACCCGGCGCCCGATGGTTTCGTGATCTGGACCAGGCTGGCGCCCGATCCCCTGGCGGTCGGTCATGGCATGCCGGCCCGGCCCGTGCCGGTGAGCTGGGAGGTGGCCGAGGACGAGGCCTTCACCCGCATCGCCGCCCGGGGCGAGGCGATCGCCCGGCCGGAGCTGGCCCATGCGGTGCATGTGGAGGTGGGCGGGCTGTCGCCCGCGCGGCCCTATCACTACCGCTTCATGGCCGGGGCAGAACGCAGCCTGGCAGGTCGGGCGCGGACGACGCCGGCGGCCGGGGCGTCGGTGGCCCGGGCCCGTTTCGGGGTGGTCGGCTGCCAGCACTACGAGCAGGGGCACTACACCGCCCACCGGCGACTGGCCGAGGAGGACGAGCTCGACTTCGTCTTCTGCTATGGCGACTACATCTATGAGGGAAGGTCGGCCCGGGTGTGGAACAGCGCCGCGGGGCCGCAGGGCAATCCGCGCCAGCATGTGGGCCAGGAAATCTACAGCCTGGACGACTACCGGCGTCGCTACGCCCAGTACAAGATGGACGCCGACCTGCAGGCCAGCCATGCGGCGGCCGCCTGGTTCGTCACCTGGGACGACCACGAGATCGACAACAACTGGGCGACCGACCTGGATCAGGACGGGACCGACCGCGCGCTCTTCCGCCTGCGCCAGCAGTCGGCCATGCAGGCCTATTATGAGCACATGCCCCTGCGGCGGTCAGCCTTTCCGGCCGGGCCGGGCATGCGGCTCTACCGGCGGGCCGACTACGGGACCCTGCTGCGGCTGAACCTGCTGGACACAAGGCAATACCGGTCCGACCAGGCCTGCGGCGACCGCTGGGGCGCCTGCGACGAGCTGGAGCGGACCGCCGACATGCTGGGGGCGGCGCAGGAGCGGTTCCTGTTCGACAGCCTGTCGACCTCGCCGACCCGCTGGAACGCCATCGCCCAGCAGGTGATGGTCATGGACCTCGATCGCGACACCGGCCCCGGCTATATGGCCAATCCCGACTCCTGGGGCGGCTATCGCGCGCCGCGGGCCAGGCTGTTGCGGCACATCCGCGACCGCCAGGTGGCCAATCCGGTGGTGCTCACCGGGGATGAGCACCAGAACTATGCCGGCGAGCTGCACCTGGACGGCCGCAACCCCGAGGGCCGCGCCATCGCCACGGAGTTTGTCGCCACCTCCATCACCTCCGGCGGGGATGGCATGGACCAGCAGCCGCAGACGGCCAAGATCCAGGCGGCCAATCCCCAGCTGAAGTTCAACAATTCCCAGCGGGGCTACCTGCTCTGCGACGTGACGGCCGAACGCTGGGAGAGCGCGTTCCGCGTCATCGACCAGGTCAGCGCGCCGGGCGGGGCGGTCAGCACCCGGGCCAGGCTGGCTACGCCCCACGGCGAGGCGGTGGTCGTTCCGGCCTAGACCCTGGCGCGATCAGCCGATCGCCGCCCGCTCGCCCCAGCGGTCGAGGTCGGGTTCGTGGCCCATCAGGGCCAGGCCCGAGGCGATGGATTCCAGCTCTCCGCCGGTCTCGATGCGTTCGGCGGCGAAGCGGCGGGCGAAGATGGCCCGCACGGCGGGCGTCAGGGACGAGCCGCCGGTGAGGAAGACCCGGTCGATCTGATCGGCGCCGAGGCCCGCATCGGCCAGGGCTGTGTCCACCGCACCTTCGATCTGGGCGAGTTCGGGCGCGATCCAGCCCTCGAACTCGGCCCGCGTCACGGCCCGCGTGATGGACACCGCGCCGGCCTCGAAGGCGAAGGTCGCCTCGTCCCTGGCCGACAGGGTTTCCTTCAGGCGGGAGACGGCGCGATAGAGGGGATAGGCGTGGTTGTCGTCGAGGATCTCCACCAGGGCGGCGATCTTGTCCGGCTCCACGGCCTGGCGTTGCAGGCTGCGGATCTCGCGCATGTCCCGCGAGGCCCGCAGGAGGGCCAGCTGGTCCCAGCGGGCGAAGGCCGAATAGTAGCGATTGGGGATGGGCAGGACCTTGCCGAAGGTTCGGTAGCTCGACCCCTTGCCGAGCGCCGGGGAGACCAGGTTGTCGATGATCCGGTAGTCGAAGGCGTCGCCAGCCACGCCGACGCCCGATCGCCCGAGCGGCTCGGCCCGGAAGGCGCCGCCCGCGTCCCGGCGGAAGCGGATGATCGAAAAGTCGCTGGTGCCGCCGCCGAAGTCGCCCACCAGGACCGTGGCGTCGGCCTTGAGCGTGCGGGCGAAGAAGAAGGCCGCGCCCACCGGCTCATAGACATAGAGGATTTCCGAGAATCCCAGGCGGGCGAACGCCGTCTCGTAGCGGGTCAGGGCCAGCTCGGCCTTGGGCGCGGCGCCGGCCAAGGTGACCGGGCGCC
>CALEOQ010000565.1 GCA_937910255.1 uncultured Caulobacteraceae bacterium
GCCTGCACGGTCGCGGTCGCCTTCGTCGGCGCGCTTGTCTTTTACACGCTCGGGCGACCAGCGAGGACCACCCGCTTTCCCCGCGCGCGCCTCTTCGGCTCCCCCTGCGAGGCCGGCCGCGCGCCGGTGAAGTTCGAGAGGACGCCGGCCAACATCCGCCGCCACCCCCCGCGCCTGGGCGAACAGACGCAAGAGGTCTTCGCCGAGGTCCGCCAGCGCTCTGCGCCGGAGTAGGGCCATGCGTATCACCGTGGTGGGGACCACCGGCTCAGGAAAAACCACCCTGGCCGGGCGGCTGGCGGCCGCGCTCGACCTGCCGCACTTCGAGCTCGACGCCATCAACTGGCAGCCGGGCTGGGTCTCGCTGAACGACACCGACCAGCCGGAGTTCATCCGCCGGATCGAGGCGGCCATCAGCCGCCCGGCCTGGGTGATGGCCGGCGGCTATTCCAATGTCCGCGACAGGATCTGGAGCCGCGCCACCCATGTGGTCTGGCTCGACTATTCCAGGCCGGTGGTGATGCGCCGGGTGATCTGGCGCTCGGTGGTCCGCGCCATCGACCGCAAGGAGCTGTGGCCCGGCACCGGCAACCGCGAGAACGCCGCCATGTGGCTGACCAAGGAGCATCCGATCCGCTGGGCCTGGGACACCTATCATCGCCGCCAGCGGGAATTCACCGCCCGCCTGGCCGATCCGCGCTTTTCCCACGCCCAGGCCTTCCGCCTGACCCATCCTGATCAGGCCGAACCACTGGTGGCGCAGCTGGCGACGGTCCACGCCGCCGCCTGAGCTCAGCGGGCGAAGCTGGCCGGGGCGCGCTGCAGGCGGTTGTTCTTGCGGATGCGGGCGGCGTCGCCCTCGTTCAGGGCGGCCATCAGGGCGGTGCGCAGGGGTGTCAGCGCCTTGGTCTCCGTCACCTTCCAGCCGGCGGCGTCGGTGACATAGAAGGCGTCCACCGCCCGCTCCCCATAGGAATCGATATGGGCCGAGGTGATGGAGAGGCCGGCGTCGGCGAGCGTATTGGCCAGGGCCGTCAGCAGGCCCGGCCGGTCGCGGCCCGAGGCCTCGACGATGGTGGCGCTTTCCGAGGCCTCATTGTCGATCAGCACCGTGGACTTGATGGCGAAGGCCGCCGTGCGCGCCTCGGCCCCGGCCCGCGGCGGCTCGCCGTGGGGGACCTCGCCCCGGGCGGCGGCCTCCAGGGCCTCGGCCAGGCGCGGCAGGGCGGATGGATTGTCGTGGCCGAAGGGCTGGCCGGTGATGTCCTGCAGATAGAAGACGTCGAGCGCCTGGCCCTGGCGGGAGGTGAAGACCCGCGCCCCCAGCACGCTGGCGCCCGAGGCGGTGATGGCCTTGGTCAGGTCGGCGAACAGGCGGGTCCGGTCCTTGGCGGCGACCACCAGCTCGGCGGCGTTGAGGTCTTCGCGCACATAGCCCATGGCCGCGGCGCCCTCGGCATGGGCCCGCTGGGAGACCGCCGCATGGATGGCGATCTCGTCCTGGCCAAAGCCCGTGAAATAGGCGTCCTCCATGGCCTCGCCCCAGGCCACGGCGGCGGGGTCGGCCTCCACCAGCCGGGCGCGGATCTCGGCGGCGGCGAAGGCCTGGCGCTGGCGCACCACGGCCACCGCGTCATTGGCCCGCCCGCCGCGGAACACCGCCGAGGCCGAGGCATAGAGGTCGCGCAGCAGCTGGCCCTTCCAGCCGTTCCAGACGCCCGGCCCCACGGCGCGGATGTCGGCCACGGTCAGCACCAAGAGCAGGCGCAGGCGCTCGGGCGTCTGCACCATGCGCACGAAGTCGGCCACGGTGCGGGGGTCGGAGATGTCGCGCTTCTGGGCGTAGTCGCTCATCTCCAGGTGATGCTCGACGAGCCAGGCCACCAGGTCGATGCGGGCCCGCGGCAGGCCCAGCCGCTCGCAGGCGGCCCTCGCTGCCCGCGCGCCGGCCTTTTCCTGGACACCGGCCACGCCGCCCTTGCCGGTGTCGTGCAGCAGCATGGCCAGGAACAGGACGTCCTTCTCCTGGATCTGCGGCATCAGCGAGACGGCCAGCGGGTGGTCATCGGCCAGGCGGCCGGCCGCCACGTCGGCGATCACGCCGACGGCCCGCAGGGTGTGCTCGTCCACCGTATAGGAGTGGTACATGTTGAACTGCATCTGGGCGACGATGCGGCCGAACTCCGGCAGGTAGCGCCCCAGGACGCCCGCCTCGGTCATCAGGGTGAGCGTCCGCTGCGGGTCGCGGCCGCCGGCCAGGATGTCGAGGAAGATCTTCGCCGCCTTGGGGTCGCGCCGCATCTTCGAGCTGATGAGGCCCAGCGACCGGGTCGCGGCGGTGAAGGCGTCGGGGTGCAAATCCAGGTTCCGCCGGTCGGCGATCTGGAACAGCCGCAGCAGGTTCAGCGGATCGGCCTCGAAGGTTTCCGGCCCCTCCACGTCCAGGCGCCCGCCCTCCTCGATGAAGCCGGCCACATCCAGGGGCTTGCGGGTGGTCTTGCGGCCGCTGCCGGGGAACAGGCGCGAAATCCCCCGCGGCGCGGACTTGACCCGCTCGGACTCCAGCTTGGCGGCGAACACGCGGGTGAGCGCGCCCACCTCCTTGGCGATCAGGAAATAGCGCCGCATGAAGCGCTCGACGGCGGGATTGTCGGCCCGGTCGCCATAGCCCATCCGCTGGGCGATCTCCGGCTGCAGGTCGAAGGTCAGGCGCTCTTCGGGGCGGCCGGTGGCGAAATGCAGATGGGCCCGCACCGCCCAGAGGAAATCAAACGCCCGGATGAAGGCGCGGATTTCCCGGCCCTCGAACATCTCCAGCTGCGGCACCCCGTCCACGGGCTTGGACGGGTTCAGATATTCGGCGATCCAGAACAGGGTGTTGAGGTCGCGCAGGCCGCCCTTGCCGTCCTTCACATTGGGCTCGACCATGTAGCGGCTGGCGCCGGCCCTCGCCTGGCGCTCATCGCGCTCCTTGAGCTTGGCGGCGACGAACTCCGCGCCGGTGCCCTTGACCACCTCGTTGCGGAACCGGGTCTTCAGCTCCTGAGCCAGGGCCTCGTCGCCGATCAGTCGCCGGGCCTCCAGGATCGAGGTGCGGATGGTGAAGTCTTCCCGGGCGAGCTTGACGCACTCATCCACCGTGCGGGAGGCGTGCCCCACCTTGAAGCCCAGATCCCACAGGGC
>CALEOQ010000566.1 GCA_937910255.1 uncultured Caulobacteraceae bacterium
TGGCTCGAGAGTGGGAGTGCCTATGGGGTGGAGGGGGGGTGGGGGTGTTTTTTTTTTCAAGCAGAAGACGGCATACGAGATTACGACGTGACTGGAGTTCAGACGTGTGCTCTTCCGATCTGGTAGCTGTCAGGCTCGCGCACCTGCTCCACCAGGGTGCGGAACACCGCATAGCCGATCAGGAACAGGCCAGCCACCGCGCCACGGCGCTCCAGCCAGTGGGCCCTGTGGGTGGCGATCCGCAGGATGACGAAGAGCACGATCCCTTCGAGCAGGGCTTCGTAGAGCTGGCTGGGATGGCGGGGATAGGGTCCGGCGCCGGGGAAGATCACCCCCCAGGGGACCTCGGTGGGACGGCCCCAGAGCTCGCCATTGATGAAGTTGGCGATGCGTCCGAAGAACAGGCCGATGGGGGCGCAGGCCGCCACCAGGTCGCCGAGCCTCAGGAGGTCCAGGCCATTGGCCCGGGAGAAGCCGATGATGGCCAGCATCACGCCGAGCGCCCCGCCGTGGAAGCTCATGCCGCCGTGCCAGACCTGCAGGATCTCGACCGGGTTGGTCCAGATCACTGCGGGGCTGTAGAACAGGATGTAGCCCAGCCGGCCGCCCAGAATGATCCCCAGGGTCACCCACAGGATCAGGTCGTCGATCTGGACGGGCGTGGCCGCTGGCCCGCGCGCCGGCGCCAGGCGCGGATTGCGCACCATGGTCACCACATAGCGCCAGCCGAGCAGGATCCCGGCCACATAGGCCAAGGCGTACCAACGGATGGCGAACGGCCCGATCTGGATCAGAACGGGGTCGAATTCGGGGAAGGGCACCGGCAAGTTCTCCAGCCAATTCGCGCCTGTTTAGCTGAGAAGCCCTTCGCATTCATCCCCCGGCGCCCCATATTGCGGGGGCGCGGAGGACTGTCCCGCGCTTTAGAGCCGACGATGCAGACCCAGAATCCCTTCCTCGACGAAATCGCCAAGCTGACCACGGCGGCTATGGGCATGGCCCAGGCCGCAAGCGAGGAGGCCAAATCGGCCTTCCGCGCCCAGGCCGACCGCGCTGCGGCCGAGCTGGATCTGATCCGACGCGAGGAGTTCGAGGCCTTGAAGGCCGAGGTGGCCGCCCTGCGCGGCGAGCTCGAAGCCCTGCGCGGACCGGCGCCAAACGCCTGAATATCGGCGATCACGAATACGCGAACGAGGCTCGCGCCCGGGAAGAAGCCGGTGACAGCAAACCCTCGAAGCAGATTAGTTTCATGACTGTCGGTGAGTCGGTCGGGCCTCGCGCCTGACCCACCGCAGCGAAAGGACCGTGGGTTCCATGGATATGCCCCAGCCTGACGAAGACGTCGTTCTCGGTCTCGATCCCCTGGATGTCGTCGAACACGTGCTTACGGCCGAGAACCTCGAATTCGACCGTACCGAAGACGGCGACCTGGCCTTCACCTTGGCCGGCGAGTGGAAAGACTACGAACTCTGGTTCGCCTGGCGTCCCGAGGCCGACTGCCTGCAGCTCTGCCTGGCCCTGGGCCATACGGTGGCGACCGCCGCGCGCGCGCCGGCCCATGAGCTGATCGGCTTGGTCAATCAGCGCCTCTGGCTCGGCCATTTCGAGCTGTGGGACGAGGGCGAGATCGTCTTCCGCCACGCCATGGCCTTGACCAGCGCCGAGCGGCCCAGCCTGTCGCAGGCCGCCGCCATGATCGACATCGCGGTGGAAGGCGCCGACCGCTTCTTCCCGGCCTTCGACTTCATGGTTCGCGGCGCCAAGACCCCGGCCGAAGCCATGGCCGCCTGCATGTTCGAGACGGTCGGCGAGGCCTGAGGGCCTCGCCCTGACGCGCCCCCTTCGCTAGAACCCTCCCGCCGCAGATGTGAGGGAGGATCCGATGGGGCCATTGCTGATGCTGGGCGCCGGCCGTATGGGCGGGGCGCTGATCTCAGGCTGGCGTCGCGCGGGCCTGCTGTCGCTCAGCGACCTGATGATCCGCGATCCCTATCCGGGCGACGAGGCCAAGGCGGCGATCGCCGACGGCGCGCGCCACGATCCTGACCTCTCGGCCATGGGCCAGGCGGAAACGGTCCTGCTGGCGGTGAAGCCCCAGCTCTGGCGCGAGGCGGCCGGCGAGGTGAGCCAGGCCCTGGCGGCCGACGCCATCATCGTCTCCATCGCCGCCGGCGTACCGGCCGCTGACATCTCCAAGGCCTTCGGCGGCCGGGCGGTGGCCCGCATAATGCCGACCACGGCTGCGGCCATCGGCCAGGGCACGGCCAGCCTCTACGCCACCGATGTGGCGGCCGCCGCCCGGGCGCAGACCCTGTTCGCCGCCGTGGGCGTGGTGGTCGAGCTGGAGAATGAAGAGCTGATGCATGCCGCCACGGCGGTGTCGGGCTCGGCCCCGGCCTATCTCTACGCCTTCGTCGAAGCCCTGGAGGCTGCGGGTGCGGCGGCCGGCCTGCCGCCGGAGTCCGCCCAGCGCCTGGCCCGCGCCACCATCGCCGGGGCCGCGGCCCTGATGGCCGACAGCGGCGCGGAGCCGGCGGACCTGCGCAAACAGGTCACCTCGCCCGGCGGCACCACCCAGGCGGCGCTGGAGGTGCTGATGGGCGAGGGCGGCCTTGGCCCTCTCCTTGAGAGCGCCGTCGCCGCCGCGGCCCGACGGTCGCGTGAACTGGGCGCCTGAGTCCTAGGCTGGCCGCCAGATCGCCGCGCGCAGGCCACCCAGCGGTGAGTGGTCCAGCAGACCCTCGCGCCCATGCCCGCGGGCCACGTCCCGGGCGATGGCCAGGCCCAGGCCCACGCCCTTGATGTTCTGGTTGCGCGCCTCATCCAGGCGGTTGAAGGCCTTGAAGGCGTCCTCGTACTGAGCCGCGGGAATGCCCGGGCCGTCATCGTCCACGGCGATCTCCACCCCGCCCGAGGGCAGGCGTCGGGCCACCACCTCGACGCGCTCCCCGTGGACGGCGGCGTTCATCACCAGGTTGGAGACCGCCCGCCTCAGGGCGCTGGGCCGCACCCGGGCGGTCAGGTCGTCCGGCGCCTCGACCCGGACCTGGGCGCCGGCAGATCGGAAGAGCACACGTCTGAACTCCAGTCACGTCGTAATCTCGTATGCCGTCTTCCGCTTGCAAAAAAAAACAAGAAACACAACACAGAGCCGACACCACACACTGAGGCCACCGCTCGCAA
>CALEOQ010000567.1 GCA_937910255.1 uncultured Caulobacteraceae bacterium
GCACGCAGAGGACGGCATACGAGGTGCCGAGGTGACTGGGGTTCGGCCGTGTGCCCTCCCGAGCTCGGGGCGCCGGCGGGCAGCCCCAGGGCGAGGCCGCCTCTCGTACGTCGTGGGTGTAGAGGATCAGCCAGGCCTTGCGCGCAAGGGCCTCGTCCAGCCACCGGCCGGCGACAGCCTCGCCATCGGCCCCTTCGATCCCTACGGCGGGGGTCTGGTTCAGGTCCGTTCCCGCGGTGACCAGGCCATGATGCAGGGCGCGCAGGGTGGCGTAGCGGGGGCTCAGAGCCAGCTTCGGTCCAGCGGCGACGTCGCCATAGGGATAGGCGAAGCTGGTCGTCGGCCCGGTCCGCCACTCATCCAGGGCGGCCAGGTTGCGGTCGGCGTCAGCCCTGGCCTGCGCGCCCGAGGCGCGGCCGCAGTCCAGGTGGCTAAAGGTGTGACAGGCGATCTCGTGGCCGGCGGCCGCCAGCCGCTGGTAGTCTTCGGCCTGCGCATAGTAGCCCATCGGCCCGTCGGTCCCCGCCAGTCCGGCCGAGACATAGAAGGTCCCCCGCGCGCCGCGGGCGTCCAGCAGGGCCGCGCCCGTCTCGACCGCGCTCAGCGGCGCATCGTCGAAGCTGAAGGTGACCATGGGGCTCTGCGGTCCGTCAGCCAGGGGGCGGCGATGGGCCAGGCGCACCACGCGGCGGCGGATCTTGCCCTTGAGCGAGCGGTCGGGCTGGTAGGCCTCAGCGACGGACATCAGACAGCCTCGGCATAGAGGGCGGCGCGATAGAGGCGCATGGCGAAGGCCCGGCTCTTGAGCGGCGCCAGGCCGCTCAAGGCGTAGGCCTTGATCACCGGCCGCCACAGGCCGCGCAAGGGCGCGCGCCGCAGCAGGCGGGCGACGCGATAGCTGGGATAGGTGCGGACCACCTCGGGATGGGCGGCCACGACCCGGGCGAAATTGGCCGCCGACTGCTCGTACTTGGTGGCGATGGTCGCGGCGCTGTCGAGGCCCAGATGGGTGGCGGTGTTGTCGATGTGCAGGATCGGCCAGCGCCTGGCCACCCGCATGCCCCACTCCACATCCTCCCAGCCCCAGCCGGCGAAGCCCTCGTCAAAGCCCTCGGCGGCGAAGACCTCCCGGCGGACCAGCAGGTTGGAGGTGAAGACGTGCTTTTCCGGCGCGGCCATGCGCGCCGCCGCCGGCAGGCAGTCGCTGTGGCCGGCCATGGCGCGGTGCAGGGCCTGGTCGGGGCGGGGCGCCACCTGCAGCAGCGAGAAGCCGCCAAAGGCGACCGCCGGATCATCCTGCGCGATCAGGGTCAGCCAGCGGCCCAGGAAGTCGCCGGAGTCCGGCGCCATGTCGCTGTCGAGGAACAGGAAGTGGCCGGCCCGCGCATGGCTGACCAGCCGATTGCGGCCCTTGGCCCGGCCCTCGTTGATGGCCAGCGTCACCAGGCGGGCGGGCAGGGGCAGGGCTTCGATCTGCGCGCGAACCCGCGCGGTGAGGGCGGCGTCGGCCGTGCCGTCATCGAGCACGATGATCTCGGCGGCGACCGGCTCACGTCCCAGCGTGGCCAGGAGGCTGCAGGGGTCGTCGCCCTTGAAGGGGATCAGCACCGAGAGGCGCGGCCTGGCGTCGGCCCAGGGCGCATTGTCGAACAGGATCTGGCTCATGCTGGTCGCGCCCTGTAGCCGCGGACCACGGCGAGGCCGCGGCTGCGCAGGGCGCCGGTGTCCAGGGCGAAGGTGATGGCGCCGAACACGGTCGCGCCGAGGCCCGCCTTCAGGATCAGCTCGGCCCAGCCGCCCAGGGCCGGAACCTGGGCGACGGCGACGCCCATCACTGCGGTGGCGAAGACCGTCTGCAGGAAGGGCGTCCAAGGCACCGGCAGGCGAAGGCTGCGCGCGCCCAGGGCCACCGAGGCGGCCAGCCCCAGGCCATAGCTCGCCACCGTGGCCCACAGGGCGCCGTCGAGGCCGAAGCGCGGGATCAGGAGCAGGTTGAGGACCAGATTGGCCAAGGCCGGGATGGCCATGGCGCCCAGCAGCAGCTCGGTGCGCTGGCCCAGGGTGAAGGCCTGATGGAAGTAGTAGGTGGTCAGGCCGGCCAGCAGGCCGCTGGCGGCGATCCAGGGGGTGACGTGGGCCGCGCCCACGGCCAGCTCTTGTCCCACCATCAACTGCGACAGGGGCGCGGCCACCAGGGCCAGGCCCACGGCGGCGGGCACGCAGAGCAGCAGCATGAGGCTGGCCTGTTCCCGGGCGGCTATGCCCAGTTCGCCTTCGCCGCCGCGCTCCAGGGCCGCGATCAGGGCCGGGCCGCCGGCGGCGCCCAGCCAGATGAACAGGACGTCCAGGGTGCGGTTCGCCAGGCTGTAGCCGGCGTGATAGACGCCCACCGCCGCCTCATCGAGGAAGGCCGCCAGCAGGAACCGGTCGGTGGTCGACAGCACCAGCGCCAGGATCAGGGACAGGGCGACCGGCAGGCCATAGCCGAGATAGCTCCGCGCCCGCGGCGCCTCGAACCGGCCGCTGCGGCTGTGCGCCCATTCCGAGGGCAGGGTCCAGGCCATGCAGACGGCGGCGGCGACGCCAAACCCGATCAGCGGGGCGGCGCCGCCAAGGCCCAGATAGGCCAGGACTGCGCCGACCAAGAAGGCGCCCAGGGTAGATCGGAAGAGCACACGTCTGAACTCCAGTCACGTCGTAATCTCGTATGCCGTCTTCTGCTTGAAAAAAAAAAAAATAAGAAGAACACACAGCAACGGGTGTAGACACGGACAG
>CALEOQ010000568.1 GCA_937910255.1 uncultured Caulobacteraceae bacterium
GCGCGGACTGTCGATGTGGATGGTGCTCGGCAGGAACCTTGGACGATGGATGTGTGTAACTATTTTCTTTTTTTTTTCAAGCAGAAGACGGCATACGAGCTTACGACGTGACTGGAGTTCAGACGTGTGCTCTTCCGATCTATCGTCCCGGTGACCCACGGCGGCGAGCGTCCCATCCATGACCTGGATGATCCGCTGCGGACCGTCACGGGGGCGAACCGCGGGGAGCTGGCGCTTGCCGCCCCGCATCTGACGACCATCACCCATGGGACCAGTCCCGCCCGCGTCCACGATCCCCGCGAGCCGCTGAAAACGGTGACGACGGCCAATCGCGGCGAGTTCTCGGTGATCGCCCCGACCCTGGTCCCCCGGTATGGCGAGCGCGAGGGCCAGGAGCCGCGGGCCCTGGACGCCGCCGAGCCCTATCCGACGGTGGTCCCGACCGGCAATGGCGGGGACCTGGCCGCCGTCTTCCTGCAGAAGATGAACCAGAACGGGGTAGGCGCCTCGCCTGACGATCCGATTGTGACCGTCATGGCCGGCGCGCCACGGCACTATGAGGTGGCGGCCTATCTGACCCGCCAGTTCGGCTCCACGGTGAGCGGCCGCAGCCTGGACGAGCCCGCGCCGACGGTTATGGGCGACGGCGACGGCGGCAAGACGGGGCTCGCGGCGGTCTATCTGGAGCAGGCCAACACCCGCGACGTGGGCGCCGCCGCCGGCGAGCCCGCGCGCCCGGTCACCGGCCGCGGCCATCCGGGCGTGGTCGCAGGCTGCATCGACAAGTATGACGCCGCGGGCGCCCCCGGCGCCCCCGCCGCGCCCCTGGACACCGCCACGGCCAAGGCCCGGTTCGGCCTGAACGCCGCCTTCCTGGAGCAGGCCAATACCGGCATGGTCGGCCATTCCCCCGTCGCGCCCGTCTCGACGATCGTGGGGAAGGGTTGCACGCAGCGGCTGGTGGACGTCCGCCTCGAGGCGGTGGAGGCCCATGCCGGCCGCAGGCGGCGGCAGGTGCTGGAGTTCCTGTTCCACCACTTCGGCGAACCCAGCGAGAGCGAGTGGGCTGATCCTGTGGCCACACCCATGGGCCGGCTTCGGTTCGGCCTGGTGATCCTGGGTGGGACGGTCTGGCAGATCGCCGACATCGGCATGCGCATGCTGGTCCCGCGGGAGTTGTTCAATGCCCAGGGATTTCCGCCTGAGTACGTTATCGACCGCACGGCCGCGGGCGAGCCCGTCACCAAGACCGCCCAAACCAGCATGGCCGGCAACAGCGTCAGCCCGCCGCCGGCCGAGGCGACCCTGCGGGCGAACCTGACGTGGATGACGCTGCCGGAGCGGAGGGCCGCATGATCGGCCCGGCCTGGACCATCCCTGTGGAGCTGGTGCGCGGTCTGCTGCCGCCGGACGGCGTGGCCGAGTGGCTGCGGCTGTCGGTGAAGCATTACGTGCAGTTCCGACCCCACGCGGTGGTGGTGCTGCGCGAGGGCCTGTTCGTGGCGGTGGTCACCTATGAGGTCCCCGGCCGCGGCGGCCATGTGGAGACCTCCGCCTTTCCCCTGATCTGTCCTGCCCAGGAGAACCGGACATGAAGCCGGAGCAGCTGGATCTGCTGTCCTATCCCCATGCGCCCGGGTCCAAGGGCGGCGAGACGTCCCGCGCGGCGGCGGAGGGTATCGCGCCGCGGGTGGACGGTCTGCGCGGCCAGGTGCTGGCGGCCATCCGCCAGAGGCCGGGCACGCCCGAGCAGCTGGCGCACCGGATCGGCGAGCCGCTGATGAATGTGCGGCCCCGATGCTCGGAGCTGAAGGCCAAGGGCCTGATCCGCGACTCCGGCCGCCGGGCCACGGCCATGGGCGGCCGCCGGGCGGTGGTCTGGGAGGCGGTGCCTGATCCTTCCGTCCAGGGGCCCGCCGCCGCCCACGGGGAGGCGTCGCAGTGAGGGTTGAAGAGTTTCGCGCCCTGCAGGCCCAGCAGCGCCGGCGTCTCGGCGATCCCGAGCACCAATTCCAGTGCGCGGTGGTGGTCGGGCTGCACGAGGTGCTGCCGCCGCAGGTGCGCTGGACGGCCAACGCCGCCGGCGTGCGGGTGACCCAGGCCACAGCCCGGAAGATGAAGGAGGCCGGCGTTCAGCGGGGCTGGGCCGATCTGCAGTTCCTCTTCCCCGACCTGATCACCCGCTACATCGAGCTGAAGCGCGGGGCGGCGCTGAGCGCCGAACAGAAGGGCTTCCGGGCGGCCTTCGAGCCCCTGGGAATCTGGGCCATCGCCCGGACCTGGGACGAGGTGGAGGAGCCGCTCGCCCGGTGGTGCGAGGCCTGCCGCCTGGTCCTTCGCCCCCTGCATCCCATCACCCGCCAGCGTCTGAGGGCCTTCGCATGAGCGTCAAGATCCTGATCGGCGATGTCTTCACGCGGCTGGCTGAGCTGCCGGACGACTCCGTCGACTGCGTCGTCACCAGCCCGCCCTATTGGGGCCTGCGGGACTATGGCACGGCCACCTGGGTGGGCGGCGATCCCGAGTGCGATCACCTCGCCCCTATGCCAGGTGGTGTGATGGCTAGCGGGCGGGCCCAATACGACAATGGGCTGACCCAAGAGGCCATTGCGGCGAACGTCGCCGCGCGGCGTCAACAGTATAGGGGCGCCTGCCGCAGGTGTGGTGCCGAACGTGTCGACTCCCAGCTCGGTCTTGAGCCCACCCTTGGCGAGCACCTTGCCGCCATGGTCGCAGTCTTCGAAGAGATCAAGCGTGTCCTGAAGCCGACCGGCACGCTCTGGCTGAACTATGGTGATTGCTACGCCACGAGCCCGAACGGTCGATCTGCAGCCGACACCAAGGCGGCGGGCGGCGATGACCGGACCTTCCGCGACAAGCCGTTTTCGACCATCGGCGGAGCGCTCAAGGCCAAGGACCTCTGCATGGTCCCGAACCGCCTCGCCATCGCCCTCCAGGAAGCCGGCTGGTGGGTGCGCAGCGAGATCATCTGGGCCAAGCCCAATCCAATGCCGGAGAGCATCACCGACCGGCCGGCGACGTCACACGAGAAGATCTTCCTGCTGACCAAACGGCTCCGGTATTTCTACAACGCCAATGCCGTTCGCCAGGGCCGAACCTCTGACGAAGACGCCAACACCTTTCGGGGGGGCGCCTACTGTGGCGGCGACACCGACAACGGAACGACGGGGAAGCGAAAGGTTCGCGGCAATCAGCGCCGCGACAGCTTCAAGCGCGGCGAGTCTAAGCGCGGAGTCGCCCACATCGGCCAAAACATGGGCACGCATCGCCCCGACCGCGAGGACGTGGCCTATCCCCGGGGCGAAGGTCGGAACCTCCGGAACTATGAGCCGGCCCCCGTCCAGGTGTGGGAGGTGGCCACCCGGCCGTTCAAGGACGCCCATTTCGCGACCTTCCCGCCCGAGCTGGCCGAGCGGTGCCTCCGCGCGGGATGTCCCCCCGGCGGCGCGGTGCTCGATCCGTTTGGCGGCGCCGGGACCACAGGCCTGGTCGCCGACCGGATGGGCCTGGACTGCACCCTGATCGAGCTCAATCCGGCCTATGCGGAGATCGCGCGCAAGCGGATCGCCAGCGATGCGGGCCTGCTGGCCCAGGTGGAGACAGTCACCGGGGTGGTTGAACCCGAGCCGCCCATCCTGCTGATCGCGGGAGGGTGCGCATGACCATTCAGGTCGAGGTCCTGTCCCTCTGGCGGGGCGTGCTGCGGCGGCGAATGACGCTCGCCGAGCTGGCCGAGGCCGGGGGCTATGACGTCGCCGAGCTGCGCAAGCCCCACGGGACCGCGGCGCGGTTCCGACGCCGCCAGGCCTTCATCGCCGAGGCCCTGGCGCTCGGCGAATCCCAGAGTGCGATCGCCCGCTTCCTGGACCGGGAGCGCACCACGATCTGCAAGACCGCCCGGCGCATAGCCGAACAACAGGTGTCCCCATGAGTTCGCAACTTCCCCCGCCGCCGGTTCCGGCGGACGCCGATCTGACGGCCTATGACTGGTTCCCCCTGCACCACAAGCGCCTGATGCAGTCGGAGTGGTGGCTCTCGGCCAGCGACCTGGCGCGCTCGCGCAATGTGGACCTGTGGGCCGAGGCCTATAGTCAGGTGCCGGCCGCCAGCCTGCCCGACAATGACGTGGTCCTGGCCAGGTTCGCCGGCTATGGCCGGGACGTGGCCGCCTGGCGGGCGGACAAGGCCCAGATCCTGGCGCCCTGGGTGCTGTGTTCGGACGGGCGGTGGTATCACCCCACCCTGGCCGACGTGGCCGCCGAGGCCTGGACCCGCAAGCAGGAAGAGGCCCTCTCACGGCGGCTGGAGGCGGACCGGAAGCGGCGGGCGCGGGCGGGTGGAACCGCCCCGGCGTCCACAGGACAAGGCCCGGACGTCCGGCGGACATCCGCAGGACCGCCCCCGGACGTCGCTAGGACGTCCGGGGGGACGTCCGAGGGAGAGGCGTCGGACGTCCCCGGGAAATCCGACGGACCCTCGCGTAAGACAGGACAGGACAAGATAAACCCCCCGACCCCCCAAAACGGGGGGACGCGGATGTCCGATGGACGGGAAGGCGAGGAAGCCACGGCGGCCCGGTTCGACGCGGCCCTGGCGGCCTATCCCGAGGCCGGGCGGGTCGCCACCAAGCCCGATGAGGCCCGCGCGGCCTGGACCGAGGCCGTGGCGGCGGCGGGGGGCGACGAGCCCCGCCTGCTGGCGGCGGTGATCGCCGTCGCCGGGTCGAAGGGCGCGGCGCCGGGCGATGGCAAGCGC
>CALEOQ010000569.1 GCA_937910255.1 uncultured Caulobacteraceae bacterium
TGACCGCCGGCCGGGCTGGCGGCGACCCGCAGGCCCAGACTGATGGCCATGTCGACGGCCACCCATTCGGCCTGGGCGCGGTCGGCGCGGCCGATGGCGAAGTAGCGGCGGGCCTGTTCGGCCTCGCGGCCGGGTTCCAGAAGCACGGCCACCACCCAGCCGGCGGGCGCCCGGGACTCGGCGGCGCGAGGGTCTGTGGGGGGCGTGGTCATGGGCCTCTTCGGATCACGAAAGCGGCGTCGCGCCAAGACCTCGCAGCGCCCCTGGCTATTTGGTGGTCGAAGCCCCATCTAGGGTCATGCGTCATCGGGCGTGTGCCGTGTCTCAAGCGGTCGAACCCCTCCGATGCGGCGCGATCCTGGTTTTCCCCAATGTCTCCCCTCCTGATTGTGTCGGCGGTCTGCGTCGTGACCGCCATTCTGGCCCCCTTGGCCTTCTCCCTGCTGGGCCTGCGGCCGCGCTGAGCCGCGCCTGATCGCTGCGGGCTCGTGATGAACCTTTACTGAGCCCACCCCTTCTCAATGTCAGCGGCGCCCGCCGCCCCGGAGATCCCCATGGCCAAGGGCCAGAAAAAGTCCAACAAAGAAGTCCGCAAGCCCAAGCAGGCGGCCGCCGCCAAGCCGGAAGCCGCCCCGCGCTCCTTCCTCGACGCCACCGGCGCCATGCCGGGCAAGAAGCGCTGATCGCGGCTGGGACCGGCGTGACGCCCTCGACCTTCGAGATCGTCCACCAGACCACCTACCGGTTCGTCCGTCCCGTGACCCTGCATCCGCACCGGCTGATGCTGCGGCCCCGGGACAGTCACGAACTGAGCGTCCTCGACTTCCAGCTGACCTGCGCGCCCGCCGCCGAGATCGCCTGGAGCCAGGACGTGTTCGGCAATCTCTGCGCCGTGGCGAGCTTCCGCCACACGGCGCAAACCCTGGTCATCGAGAGCCGCCTGACGGCGGCGTCAAGGGCCCGGGCCTGGCCGGTGTTTCCGATCACGCCCGCCGCTCAGACCTATCCCTTCGCCTATGAGGACGACGCGGCCACAGATCTCGGCCATCTGCGCCTGCCCCAGCCGGACCCCGATGTGGCTCGCTGGGCGCACGGCTTTGTGGCCGGACCCCGCACCGACACCCTGTCCCTGCTCAAGGACCTCAACGCCGGCGTCCTCGGCGCGGCGGCCTATCGGGTGCGGGACGAAGAAGGCGTGCAGAGCGCCGGCGAGACCCTGCGTCTGGCCAGCGGCTCCTGCCGCGACCTGGCGGCCCTGTTCATTGAGGCCGTCCGCCAGCTGGGCCTGGGAGCCCGGGCGGTCAGCGGCTATCTGTTCGATCCCGACCAGGTCGAGCGTCAGGCCGACACCACCCACGCCTGGGCCGAGGTCTATCTGCCGGGCGCCGGCTGGATCACCTTTGATCCCACCCACAACAGCATCGGCGCGGCAGGGCTGATCCCCCTGGCTGTCGGCCGGGCCAATGCGCAGATCATGCCGGTGGCCGGCAGTTTCGCCGGCGCCGCCAGCGACGCCCTGGGCATGGATGTCTCGGTCAAGATCACGCCGGTCGGCTAACGCCTTGATTGCGCCGCGAGGCTTTGGCAGCGTGGACGCCAGAACATTGACGTCCTCCGCCCCGCGCCACCCCAAAAGGACCAGCCCATGACCCGTAACAGCCTCCGCGCCCTGATGGCCGTCGCCCTGGCCACCGCCAGTCTCAGCGCCGCCCCGGCCCTGGCCAACCCCGCCGCCGACAAGTGCGCCGCCGGCCTCACGCCGGAGGGCAAGCTGATGCACAAGACCGTCGCGCCCCACGTGCAGGCCGATTCCGACATCGAAAAGCTGATGCGCAAGCACCTGCGGGGTCTTGTGATGGGCGGTCAGCTGAAGCTGAAGACCGCCGAGGCCAACGGCATGGCCGTCGGCCGCTGCCTCGCCCTGCTGAAGGGCTGAGGCGGTCGCTGTCAACGCCGCCGCCGGCGGGCCATGGCGCTGCAGGCGCACCGGAGAGACGTCCCCATGAGATCGCTTGTCTTCGCCCTGGCCAGATCGAAGAGCACACGTCTGAACTCCAGTCACGTCGTAATCTCGTATGCCGTCTTCTGCTTGAAAACAAAAACCACCTTTCTCACCGTCTGCTCTGACCCATCCC
>CALEOQ010000570.1 GCA_937910255.1 uncultured Caulobacteraceae bacterium
GTGACTAACGGTGGGTAGACGGGAGAAGTGGTGGCAGGATGAAGAAATGACAGATGGCATATACTGTGCTGATAGTTTTTTTTTTAATGATACGGGGACCACCGAGTTCTACACTCTTTCCCTACACGCCGCTCTTCCGACCTCGACAGGTGGTGCACGTGGTGGACGCCGATATTGGCCGTGAACCAGTGGAGCACCGGCGGCAGGTCATATTGCGAGCTGCCCAGCAAGGCGAAGTCGTGGCGGTTCCACTCGCCATTCCGGGCCCAGGCGACGCCCTCGTACTGGTGTTGGACGAAGAACAGCCAGACCCCGGTGGTGGCGGCGACCAGCACGGTGGTCAGATAGATCATCAGCACCGGCCAGAGCCCGAAGATCGACGCTGTGCCCGCGATCAGGACCGCAGCCACCGCCGTGGTCCCCAGCGTGCTGGCCCATGGCCGCCAGCCCAGGCGCATCAGGCCGACCGGCAGGCGATTCTGCAGGAAGAAGGTGAAGGCCGGGCCCAGGCCAAACAGCACCAGCGGGTGGCGATAGAGCCGATAACCGAGCCTGCGCAGGCGCGGCAGGGCGAGGTATTCGTCCACGGTGAGCAGGTCGATGCCCCCCAGCCCCCGGCGGTCCAGATTGCCGGAGGTGGCGTGGTGCATGTTGTGGGTGCGCCGCCAGTAGTCATAGGGCGTCAGGGTGAAGACGCCGATGGTCCGGCCGGCCCAGTTGTTGAGCCGGGCGTCACGGAAGAAGGCGCCGTGGCCGCAGTCGTGCTGGATCAGGAACAGCCTGACCAGGAACAGGCCCGCCGGCAGGGTCAGCAGCAGCGCCACCCACCACAGGCCGTTCTGATAGGCGACCCCGGCCAGGGTCCACAGCAGCAACAGGGGTCCGGCCGTGATCGCGATCTCGGCGGCGCTGCGGCCATGGCCAGGCTCATGATAGCTGGCGAGCAGGCGCGCCCAATTCGATCCGCCCGGCGTCTGTTCAGTCAATGTCGCATTTCCAGATGTGTCGGCCAGGGATGTATGGGGAGGCCTGATGAACCCGCCCGCGGAGCGTTGCTGCCGACGTTCAACGCCGCAGGGAGCTTTTTCGGGAGTCTCCCGAATTTATCAACCGCGATCCGATGAATTCTGCGGCTCCTAATGTCGCGCCCGGCTCGCGCCTGGCCCTTTCAGAAGCACGGGCTCGCGGCGGAACCAAGGCCTGTGGCTACCGAGGGCCGATTTCGAGGCCGTCTGGGCCCTTTTCGACATCGTTGCCCAGGGGATCGCCGTGATCGGGCAGTTCGGGGATGTCCTGGCCAAGCCGTCCATCGGCCGGCAGTTCAGCCGGCGGGTCCGGCTGTTCGCCGTCGGGGTCAGGGAGGATTTCGGGGTCTGGCATCGGGGCTCCTTGCGGGGTTCATGCTCTCAACGCCGGCGCGCAACCTCCTGATCCCTCGCCTAGCTTAGATTGCGCCCGAACAGGGTGATGAGGCGCTCCCAATGGCGTTCGGCCGCAGCCTTGTCGTAGGCGGCGCGCTGCGGGAACGCGAAGCCGTGCGAGACGCCGGGATAGAGCTCGAGCTCCGTGGGCGCCTCGCGGCTCTCCAGGGACGCCGCAAGGGCGCGGACCATCTCCAGGGGCGCCCAGCGATCGGTTTCGGCGCAGGCGAAATAGAGCTCGGCCTGCGTCTTGTGAGCCACCAGGTGCGGGCTGTCGGCCTTGTCGGTGACGAGGTAGGTCCCATAGATCGCGGCCGCCGCCGCGATCCTGTCAGGATGACGCGCCGCGGCGTTGATCGAGAACTGGCCGCTCATGCAATAGCCCAGGCAGCCGGCGGGCCCCTTGGCCGCCGCGGCGTCCTTGGCCGCAAAGGCCAGCAGGGCGTCGGCGTCGGTCATGACCATGGGGATGGTCAGGCCATACATCAGCTCGCCCATCTTGGTGCGCACCGCCTCATCGGCCATGTCGCCGATCTCCATCACGCCGGCCCGGTGATAGAGGTTGGGCAGCATGACGTAATAGCCGCTGGTGGCCAGGCGCCTGGCCATGTCGCGCAGCTCCTCGCGGATGGCCGGGGCGTCCATGAAGAACAGGACGATCGGATGGGGGCCGTTCCGTTCCGGATGCACCACGAAGGTGGTCATGGGGCCGTCGTCGGTGGGGATCTCATGGGTCTGCTCGATCATCCGGCGGTCTCCGGCGGCGGGACGAGCAGGCTGGCGCGGGCCAGCGACACCCGGGTCAGGTCGCGGCGACGCAGGAAGATCTGCATGGCGTCGGTGGTCGGGTCCCGCGAGGTCTGCCATTCGCCCAGATCACGGTAGCGGGTCATGAGCAGCAGGCGTCGCGCGCCCTGGGCCCGGTCCGCAGCGCTTTCGGCCGCCAGGAAGAGACCGAAGATGGTCGTCTCGAACCGCGCCTCGAAGTCCGGCCAGGCCTGGCCCGAGAGGTCCACGAACTCATCGACCGCATCGCCGTCGATGGTGAACCAGTTGTGCACATAGACCCCGCCGGCCAGGGGCCGGCCCCCCTCGGCGGGCCGCAGGGTCGGCGAGAGGTCATGGGCCTGCGCGCCCTCCAGGGCCGGCAGGGCGAACCCCGCCTCCCCCAGGACCAGGGCCTGGTTGGAGGCGAAGCCCAGCAGGGGCGCAAAAACCGCCACGCAGCCGGCCTGGGCGTAGGCGTCGCGCGCCA
Source organism: uncultured Caulobacteraceae bacterium (assembly GCA_937910255.1). Lineage (GTDB taxonomy): Bacteria > Pseudomonadota > Alphaproteobacteria > Caulobacterales > Caulobacteraceae > Phenylobacterium. The sequence goes on from CALEOQ010000570.1 coordinate 2,677, forward strand.
GGTCGCGCACGGCGGTGCGCTCACGACCCAGCTCAGCCTGGAAGTACCGGTATTCCATAGGCTTGATCCTAGAAGTTCACGCGGCCGGAAATGGCGCCGTCCACCAGCATGTTGATCCCCGTGGTGAAGGCCGAGCGGGGGCTGGCGAGGAACACCGTGGCCGCGGCGATCTCTTCCGGCGTGGCCATGCGGCCGGTGGGGTTGCGCTTGATCATGGTCTCGAAGAAGCCCGGCGCATTGGCCTTCACATTGCCCCAGACGCCGCCTTCGAAGAAGACCGTGCCCGGCGAGACGACGTTGCAGCGCACGCCCTTGGGGGCGCCCTCCTTGGCCACGCCCTTGGCGTAGTGGATCAGCGCGGCCTTCATGGCGCCATAGGCCGAGGGGCCGCTGGCTTCGGCCGCGGAGACCGAGGAGGTGATGATGAAGGCGGCGTCGCCGCCGGCCCCGGCGGCCTTTTCCAGATAGGGCTTGGCCGCCTGATAGGTGCGCACCGCGCCCAGCATGTCGATCTCGAACATGGCGCGCCAGTCGTCCTCCGACCCGCCGTTGACGAGGGCGCTGGCGTTGGAGATCAGGATGTCGAGCCCGCCCATTTCCTTGGCCGCGTCCTCGACGAAGGCGCTGATCGCCGGGCCGTCGGCGATGTCCACCGCCCGGCCCCAGGCCTTGACGCCCTTGGCCTCCAGGGCCTTGACCGCCGCATCAACCCCGTCCTGACCGCGGGCGCAGACCGCCACGTCGCAGCCCTCGTCGGCCAGCAGCTCGGCGATCGCCAGACCGATCCCCCGCGACCCGCCGGTGACCACCGCCTTCTTGCCCTTCAGTTGCAGATCCATCGGCCTCTCCCTTGGCGATTTCGTTGTTGTGTTGGGCGACAGTTACGACGCGCCTTGGGCGGCGGATCAAGACCGCGCCCTGAGATTCCTGATCATTGTTCTGTTTGCCGTTGCGCCCCTGGTCGCCGGCCGCCAAGCTGACGACAAGGCCCGCCGCCGAGAGCTGGGCTGCTTTGGGAGGATGACCATGCGGAGCTTCGCGCTCGCCCTTTGCGCCTTTGCGCTCGCCGCGCCCGCCTATGCCAAGACCATCGCCGTGGCCCCAGGGCCTGACGCGCAGGAGGCGCTGCAGCTGGCCCTGCTCGACGCCAAGCCTGGCGACGTTGTCGAACTCGCCGCCGGCCGCTTCGAGCTGACCGACGGCCTGTCCCTGGACGTGGATGACGTGACCATCAAGGGCGCCGGCCCGGACGCCACGGTGCTGTCCTTCGACGGCCAGCAGGGCGGCGCCGAGGGGCTGCTGATCACCTCCGACAAGGTGACCGTGCGCGACCTGGCGGTGGAGAATTCCAAGGGCGACGGGGTCAAGTCCAAGGACGCCGACCAGATCAGCATGATCAATCTGCGGGTCGAATGGACCGGCGGGCCCAAGGCCACCAACGGCGCCTATGGGGTCTATCCGGTGGGCTCGTCCAATGTGCTGATCGATGGGGTGACCGTGCGCGGGGCCTCGGACGCCGGCATCTATGTGGGCCAGTCCAACACCATCATCGTCCGCAACAGCGTGGCGGAGTTCAACGTCGCCGGCATCGAGATCGAAAATTCCAGCTCGGCCGACGTCTATGGCAACACCGTCACCCACAACACCGGCGGCATCCTGGTGTTCGACCTGCCCAACCTGCCGGTGATGGGGGGCCATTCGACCCGCGTGTTCGACAACAGGATCGTCAACAACGACACGCCCAACTTTGCGCCGGAGGGTAATATCGTCGCCAGCGTGCCGGTGGGCGCCGGCGTCATGATCATGGCCAACCGCAACGTCCACATCTTCGACAACGAGATCGACGGCAACCAGACCGCCGCCATCATGCTGGTGGGCTATACCCGCGACTTCGACGACGAGAGCTACAACCCCATCCCCCGCGAGGTGGTGGTGCGCGACAACAGGATGGGCCGCAACGGCTGGGCGCCGGCCTTTCCCGGCGGTGAGCAGCTGGCGGCCGCGGTCGGCGGAACCCTGCCGCCGGTGATGTGGGATGGGGTGGCGCCCGCGGGCGGTCCCCAGGCCATGCGGCTGACCGACGGTCCGGTGCTGAACCTCAACCTGCCGAAGGCCGGGGCCATGGACCAAGCCAAGCCTGCGGTCACACCGACCCTGGAGCGTGGCGAGATCACCGAACCGCCCGCCGTGGTCCTGCCCGAAGCCCAGGCCGCCCTGGCTTCATGAGGCGCGCGCTCGGCGCCCTGCTCGGTCTCGCCGCCCTGGCGCTGAGCGGGGCGCGGGAAGCGCCGTCGCAGGTGCGGCTGGAGGTTGTGCTGGCTGAAACGCCGGCGCCGCGGCTGGCCGACTATGGGCTGTTTCAGGACGCGGGCGCGCGTACGCCCAGTCCGCGGGTGACGCCCTATGACCTGACCACGCCGCTGTTCAGCGACTATGCGGCCAAGCATCGCTTCGTGTTCACGCCGCCGGGCAAGAGCGCGGCCTATCGGTCTGACGGGCCTCTGGATTTCCCGGTGGGCTCTGTGCTGGTGAAGACCTTCGCCTTCGCGCCGGACATGGGCGCGCCCGCCGTCGGCGAACGGTTCGTCGAGACCCGGCTGCTGATCCGCAAGGCCGAGGGCTGGACCGCGCTGGCCTATGTCTGGAACGCCGATCAGACCGAGGCCGTGCTCAAGCGCACCGGGGGGCGGCTGGAGGTCAGCTTCATCGATCCCACGGGTGAGGCCCAGGCGATCAGCTATCTCGTGCCCAACCAGAACCAGTGCAAGACCTGCCACTCGGCGGACGGCGAGCTGGTCCCCATCGGTCCCAAGGCGCGAAATCTCAACCGCGATCTGGACTATGGCCACCGAACGGAGAACCAGCTGGCCGCCTGGCGCCGGCTGGGGCATCTGACCGGCGGGCCTCAGCCTGCGAGCGCGCCTCGCACGGCGGCCTGGGACGATGTGACCGAGGGTCTGGAGCCCCGCGCCCGGGCCTATCTCGACGCCAACTGCGCCCACTGCCACAACCCGGCCGGCATGGCCTCGACCAGCGGCCTGTTCCTGAACCTGGAGGAGCGGCGGCCGGCCCATCTGGGGATCAACAAGGCGCCGGTGGCCGCCGGCCGGGGGTCTGGCGGGCTGCAGGTCTCCATCGCTCCCGGCCATCCCGACCGCTCGATCATGGTCTATCGGATGGCCTCCACCGATCCGGGCGTCATGATGCCGGAACTGGGCCGCGCCCTGCCCCACAAGGAGGGCGTCGCCCTGGTGGCCGACTATATCGAGAGCCTGGCGCCCTAACCCCAGCGCCCCAGTATATCGATGGCGAGCCCCTGGTCGGTCTGACGCGGCTGCGCGTCAATGCCATAGGCGGCGGCGAGGATTTCCGGGGTCATGGCCTCGACCGGCGCCCCGTCCGCCAGGACCCGACCGTGACCCAGCACCAGCACCCGGTCGGCCAGGCGGGCCGCCAGGGTCAGGTCGTGAAGGGTCAGCAGCACGCCGCATCCCTCCGCCGCCAGCCGCCGAAACAGGTCGCCTGCCTCAAGGGCATGGCGGGGATCCAGGCCCGCATAGGGCTCATCGGCCAGCAGCCATTCCGGCTCGCCGGCCAGGGCGCGGGCGATCAGGACCCGGGCGCGCTCGCCGCCGGACAGGGTGGTGATGTCGCGGTGGGCGAGATCCTCGACCCGGGCCGCGGCCAGGGCGCGGTCGATGGCGGCCTCATCCGGCGCGGCCAGGCCCCGGGCGCCGAGCCAGGGCAGCCGGCCCAGGCCGACCACGGCGCGCACCTCCAGCCCCCAGGCGATCTCCGGGGTCTGTGGAATAAAGCCCAGGCGCTGGGCGCGGCGGCGTGGGGCGAGGTCGAGCAGCGCGTCTTCGCCCAGGCGAACCTCGCCGCCCTTGGGCTGGGACAGCCCAGCCAGAGCCGCCAGCAAGGTGGACTTGCCGGCCCCATTGGCGCCGAGGATGGCCGTCACCTGGCCAGGGACGAACTGGGCGCTCACACCGTCGAGCACCGTCCTGCGGCCGGCCTGCAGGTGGAGATGGCGGGCCTCGAGCACGCTCATGACAGCCTCCGACGCTGGACGAGGAGCAGGCCGAGGAAGAAGGGGCCGCCCAGGGCCGCCATGGCCACACCCAGTCGGACCTCGGCCGCCGAGGGGATCAGGCGCACCAGGATGTCGCCGGCCAGGACGATCACCGCCCCGCCGAGCGCGCTGGGCAGGAGCAGGCCGGCCGGGCGGGGGCCAAGAAAGGGCCGCAGCAGATGGGGCGTCACCAGTCCGACGAAGCCGATCACGCCGGTGACCGCCACGCTGGCCCCGGCCGCCAGACCCACCCCCAGGGCCAGCAGCAGCCGGGTGCGGCTGAGGCTGATCCCCAGGGACTGGGCGCCGGTCTCGCCAAGGGTCAGGGCGTCCTGGGCGCGGCCGGTGGCGAGGAGCAGGCCTAGCCCCACGGCGACAAAGGGCGCGGCCATCTGCAGGTCGGCGAGGCTGCGGTCGGTGAGCGAGCCCATCAGCCAGTTGACGATCTCGTTCACCGCCCAGGGGTTGGGCGCCAGGTTGAGCGCCAGGGCGACGCCGGCGCCGGCGACGATGTTCAGGACGACTCCGGCCAGGACGAAGGTCACCGTGCCGGGCGCCGAGCCGGTCAGGCCGATGAGAACCAGCACGCCGATCAGGGCGCCGGCCATGGCGCAGAGCGGCATCAGCCAGGCGATCCCGGCCAGGGCGGGCACATAGAATCCGAAATAGAGGGAGACCACCGCGCCTAAGGCGGCCATGGAGGAGACCCCCAGAACCCCCGGATCAGCCAGGGGATTTCGCGTGTAGCCTTGCAAGGCTGCGCCGGACATACCGAGCGCTGCGCCCACCACCATGGCCAGCAGGGTGCGCGGAATCCGCAGCTCCAGGATGATGATCCAGCCGGGATAGATCGGAAGAGCACACGTCTGAACTCCAGTCACGTCGTAATCTCGTATGCCGTCTTCTGCTTGAAAAAAAAAAAAAGAAGAGAAAAAAGAAAAATAGAACGGAAGAGCGTCGAGTAGGGACAGACTAGCGGTGTAAGCACGGTCTAGCCCTACTGTGATGCGCTGACGTCGTCTTGACTAGCAGACA
>CALEOQ010000571.1 GCA_937910255.1 uncultured Caulobacteraceae bacterium
GGAGAGGGCGGGGAGAGAGCGGTACGAGGAGGCTCAGCCAGGGGAGGGTGCAGGTGGCTGAGGGGGACGGGTGTGGCTGGTGTGTTGTTTTTTAATGATACGGCGACCACCGAGATCTACACTCTTTCCCTACACGACGCTCTTCCGATCTCTCGTCCACGCCCAGCAGCACGACGCCGTGGCGCTTGGCGAATCCATAGGGCAGCAGGGGCGGACCGGCAGTTTCCATCTTAGAGGCCCGGCGAGGGCGGCGGAGGCGGAGGCGGCAGGGCCGTGATCGGCTCGGCCTGCATGTAGTCGCGGACCAGGGCGTCGAGATTGCTCAGGCCGTCGGGGCTGCGGGCCAGTTCCCGGTCGCGGATATAGGCGTAGCGCGGCGCAGTCAGAGCCTGGGCGTCGGCGGCGCTTTCGATGATCGTCGGGCGGATGAAGACCATCAGGTTGCGCTGGACGTTCTGGCGCGAGGTCGCCTTGAACAGATTACCCACCACCGGGATGTCCCCCAGGATCGGCGTGCGCTCGACGGTGGTGCGCTCATTGCGGTCCAGCAGGCCGCCCAGGACGACAATGGCGCCGTCATCCACCGCCACGGTGGTCTCGATGGAGCGCTTGTCGAGGATCAGCTCGTTGTAGTCCTCGCTCACCGGCCCGGCGATGCTGGAGACCTCCTGGCGCAGGAACAGCGTGATGGCCCCCCCGGCGTTGATCTGCGGCTTCACGTCCAGCTGGATACCCACATCCTGCCGCTGGACGGTGCGGAAGGGGTTGCTGTTGGAGTCGCCGAGCACCTCGCCGGTGGTGATCGGAATCTCCTGGCCCACCAGGATGGTGGCCTCCTGGTTGTCCAGGGTCATCACCGAGGGGGTGGAGAGCAGGTTCGAGGTGGTGTCGTTCTTCACCGCATTGATGATGAAGCCGAACAGGGCGTCGCCGCTCTGGCCATAACCGCCGGTGATCATACCCCGGGCGCCCAGGAGGGAGTCCATCGCCGTCTGGCGCAGGGCGGCCAGGGCCGCGGAATCTTCCGGCAGGTTCTCTTCGCCCGCCGCCGCGCCGGCCAGGGCCAACAGGTTGGGCGAAGCGTTGGAATAGTTGGTGGCCGAGAACGGAATGCTGGAGCCGTTGATCCCGGCCAGGGCGAACTGGACGCCCAGCTGCTGGGCGGCGTTGTCGGACAGCTCCACCACCACGGCCTCCACCAGGACCTGGCGGCGGCGGGTGTCGAGCTGGCGGATAACCTCGCCCAGCACCCGCTGGGTGTCGGGATCGGCGGCGATGACGATGGCGTTGGCGCCGGGATAGCGCGCGATGTTGGCCCGGCGTCCGCCGCCGCCGGCGGTCGCGGTCTGGTCGCCGGCCGCCGCCGTCGGCGTCGTCGCGGCCGCATTGTCGCCGCCCTGGGTCGGGGTCTGGCCGACCAGTTGCTGCAGCACCGGCACCAGCTGTTCGGCGTCGGCATGCTGCAGGTTGATGACCCGGACGTCGCCGCTGGTCTCGGCCCGGCTGTCGAGATCGCGCACAAGGTCCAGCAGCGGGCGGACGGCCTCGGGCTCGCCGCGCAGGATCAGGGAATTGCTGCTTTCCACCACCACCAGGGAGACGATGCCGTTGCGCGCGCCGGGATCGGCGCCAGGCGGATTGAGCACCTGGTTGACCACGCTGGCGATCTCCCGGGCCGAGCTGGAGCGCAGGGTGACGGTCTCGGTCAGCGTCCGGTCCTGGTCCACCTGGCCCAGCAGGCTGCGGATCCGCGCCAGATTGTCGGCGTAGTCGGCGACCACCAGCAGATTGCCCCTGGGGCTCGGCATGATCACGCCCTGACGGCCGATCAGCGGCTTCAGCGTCTCGGCGGCCGAGACGGCGTCGATATTCCGCAGCCGGAAGACCTGGGTGGAGAAGCCATAGCCGCCCCCGCCGGAGAGGCTGGAGGGCTGGGCTGCGGCGCCCTCCTCCGGCGTGATGCGATAGACCCCGGCCCCGGCCGGCACGGCCACCAGACCGTTGGCGCGCAGGGTCGAGAGCATGACCTCAAACAGCTCATTGCGCGACAGCGGCTCGTTGCTGCTGATGCTGACCTTCCCCTGGACCCGGGGGTCGATGATGAAGGTCTGCCCCGTCGCCCGGGCGACATCCTGGATAAAGACGCGGATATCGGCGTCCTGCAGGTTCAGGGTCTGCTGCTGAGCGTAGGCGGCGGGCGCCGGCCCGAGGCTCGTGCCGGCGGCCAGCAGGATGGCGAGGGCGATCAGTCTCTTCACGGGGCAGACATCCGCAGTCGAGTGTTCATGACCTGGCCGCCGCGCTCATAGGTGACGTCCACATGGGTGGCGGTGGCGAGAATCTGGGGCAGTTCGCTCATCCGCTCGCCATTGAGCTCAGAGCCGTCGATGGTGAGCAGGACGTCGCCGGGCTGAAGACCGGCGCGGGCCAGGATGGCCGCCCCCTGGGCGCCCCGGGGGGTGATCGTATAGCCCGCCGAGCGACCCTCGCGCATCCGCGGCGCCAGGGCCAGGGCCGCCATGAGCTGGGCGCCGGTATAGTCGGGCGCGGCTTCCGAGCCAGCGACGACCGGCATGGACGGGGGTGGCGGAACATAGGCGCCGCCGCTCGGCGTCGGGAAGCCGATGCGGCGACTATTGGCGCCCTGGCGCACCACCACGTGATCGTCGGCCACCTCGACCAGGGTGATCCCGTCAGGCCCCTGCTCGCCGATGAAATAGAGGGTCTGGGCGCCGCCGGGGGGGCCGAGAATGGCCGAGGCGCTCGCCCCGCCCGCGCGCAATCCATAGAGCTGGAGGTCGGAGTCCGTCGTCACCGGGGCGTCGGAGGAGCCCCCCAGTCGGAAAAAGGGGTCGAACCGGGCCAGGATTTCGGTCTGGGCCGAGGCGCCGGCTCCGCGCGTCGGCGCGACGCCGAGGGGGCCAGAGGGCGGCGCGACGACAATCCAGGCCAGCCGCGCAACCTGCACAGCAATCAGAAGGACGAGGGCGATCTCCACCAGCCCCAGGAGGGTGCGGGGCTGCAAGGCGACGCCGTGGCGAACGGCGGCAAGGTTCACAGGAGAGTCTCCGAAGTCCCTGGGATGGGGGGCTGGGCCGGCGGCCACATGCCCGTCGGGGCCTTCATGTAAACTTTCGATGACAGGTCCGTGACAGCGTCGGGATTTGATGACGCTTTGCCGCAGACCCTGGTCGATCAGGCGAAGGCGACCGCTGGCCGCCTTCGCCCTGTCGTCAGAAGCGGGTCGACAGGCTGACCGAGTAGCTGCGGCCGTACTCGTAGTTGTTCACCTTGATCTCGTCGCCGCCGAGGGCCTGGAATTCGTCGAACTCCTCGCCCAGCAGGTTGCGCGCCTCAAAGCCCAGGGTCACTTCCGGACCCCAGATCTGAACCTTCTGGCGGAAGGTGAAGTCGAGCATCACGCCCGGCTCCTGGACGAAGTCCGGCGCGCCGGAGGCGCCGCGGGCCGTGGTGCGTTCGCTGGCGTAGTTGGCCAGGACCGTGGCCTGGGTGTCGCCGTCCAGGCTTTCGAAGCCGAACTGGACGTTGGCCAGATGCTCCGACTGACCCTGCAGGCGGCTGCCGTCGATGACGAAGGCCGAAGCCGGAGCCGGTTGGCCAAGGCCCGTGATCGGGAAGACCACGTCGCCGTCGTCCACCTTCACCTCGGCCTTGTTGTAGGTGTAGTTGGCGCCGATCAGCCAACGCTTGTCGTCGATCCAGTTCATGCCGAACTGCGGCTCGAAGAACTTCTTGAACTCGGCCTCGATGCCCCAGAGCTGGGCCCGCGGGGCGTTCAGGAAGGTCTGCTGCAGGCCCGAGCCGGTTTCGTTCACGACCGCTTCGACCGGCTTGTCGATGTCCTTGTAGAAGACGCCGATCGTGGCGAACTGGCCGCGCTCGAAGTAGCGCTCATAGCGCAGGTCGACGTTCACCAGCTCGCTGTCGACCAGATAGGGGTTGCCGACGAAGGTGCGGTCCGATTCCGGATCGAGATAGATCTGCGGCGACTGCTCGCGGAACTGCGGGCGGGCGATGGTCTTGGAGACGCCGAAGCGGATCTGCTGATCGTCGGCGAAGTTCCAGGTGACCGTGCCGGCCGGCAGGACATAGTCGTTGTTCTGAATGACCGCCGCCGGATCGTTGGCCGAGAACAGGTCCAGGGCGCGGACATACTGCTCGCCGTCTTCGTAGCGGACGCCGAGGCTGGCGCGGACGGCCGGGAGGATTTCGCCCTCGGCCTGCACATAGCCGGCATTGGTCGTCAGCTTGGCCTCATAGGCGGCCGCGCCTTCCGAACCGGTGACTTCGCGCAGGATCAGGCCGTTGGGGCCGATATTGTAGTCGGAGTAGAGGAAGTCGACGCGCTGCAGCTGGAAGGCGTCGGACGGCGTCTGGTCGGTGGTGAAGCGGAACACCCGGGAGTCCGAGTAGCGCTCGTTCTCATAGAAGGCGTAGCCGGCTGAAACCGTCAGGTCGATGATCAGCGGATTGTCCCAGGCGTAGGCGACATCGACGCCCGCGCCATAGGTCTTGTCTTCCAGCTCGCTGAACCGGATGAAATTCGCGTCCGACTGGGGGTTATGGTAGAAATCGCCGTTGATCCGGCGGTAGCGGGTCTGCGTCTCATAGGGCGCGTCCCGCTCGGTGCGCGCATAGGAGCCGCGCCAGTCAATCTGCAGATCCCCGAAGTCGTGCTCACCGGTAAGCTGCGTGTTGAACAGCTCGCGCTGGTACCAGGCCGTATAGTCGTCACGGATATAGTTCGAGGCGCGTTGGCTTTCGCCTTCGACCGAACGCGCTTCCTTGGTCACGTTGCGAACGTAGAAGTTGGTCCACTGGAACTTGTGGGCGTCCAGGTCCAGGGCGACGCTGGCCAGGGCGTGCCATTCCACGTCCATCTCGGTAGAGACCGAGTTCAGGTCTTCCAGAACGGCGAGGCCGCCCTGGCTGACGACGCCTTCCTGCTGGATGGCGCGGCGGGTTTCCCAACCGCGGTCGTAGCCGCCCACGGCCACGGCGCCGATCGTGCCCCAGTCGAAGTTCCAGCGGCTGCCGGCCGAACCGGTGATGCTGCCGTTGATCGGCACGTCGTTGGTCGACTGGAGGAGCCGAACGTTCGCATTCTGGAAGCTGCGGCCCATGGCCGTCAGCGTCGCGGAGTCAAAATTCGAGGAGTCGATGCGCTTGCCGGTGGCGATACCGTCGCGGATCTGCTGCGGCAGGTCACGCGTGCCGTCATCGACGCCGGCCAGATCGGATTCACCGCCGAAATAGGTGAAGCCCTGCTTCAGCGAGGTCTCGTCATTGGCGCCCAGGCTGGCGCCCAGGGCGACGAAGGGCTCATCGGGGATGGCGAGCGTCTGCAGGTCGATCACGCCGCCGCCGAACTCGCCGGGATAGTTGACCGAATAGGTCTTCTGGACGTTGACGCTGGCCAGGATGCTGTTGGGGAACAGGTCGAGCGGGACCACCCGCTGGAGCGGCTCCGGGCTCGGCAGGGGCGAACCGTTGAGCAGCGCCGAGGAGTAGCGCTCGCCAAGGCCGCGCACATAGACGAACCGGCCGCCGACGACGCTGAGGCCCGCAAGACGGGTCAGGGCCGCGGCCGCCGTATCGTCGCCCTGGCGGACCAGGTCCTCGGCCGTGACGATCGAGGCCACCGCGGCGGTCTCGCGCATGACTTCGGGAATGTAGCGCCCGCGAACGACAAGCTCCTGAACTTCGGAGCCGGCGTCGGCCGCCTGGGCCATGACCAGGGCGGGCGCCATCAGCGCCGAGGTGCCCAGAAGGAGGCCCGAAATCGGGCGGATCAGCTTGTTCATCGTCGGGTTCGCCTGGATTTTCGAGGAAAAGCGGTCGGCGCGGGGCGGACAATCCCCCCGCGCCGGCTCGATCAGCAGCTCGAGCTGCTGGTCAGACCGCAGGTCCAGCCTTGCCACCAGGTGTCGTTCGCATCGCGAACGGCGCCGATATAGTTGGTGGTGTCGAAGAAGGAGTAGATGGTCTTCGGATCGGCGGCCGGATGCGCGGCCTCGTTGGCGCCGTTGATGAACCCGCTCGTCAGCGTGGAGGTGAAGCTGGCGTTGTTGTTCGTCCCCGCGGCGAAGAGCGCCTGGGCGGCGGCGGCGTCGATATCGCTGTCGTTGCGGAAGCTGGTGGCGCAGGAGAAGACCACCGAGTCCCAGCGCGGCGCGGCCGCGACGGTCGAGGAGGTGTCGACGTCGAGGCAGGCCGTCGCGGCGTTGGCCGAAACATGGACGCCGTTGATGAAGCGACCGCCGGTGCCGGTGTTCAGCACCTGAATGTCGCCGGCGCCGGTGCGGCCCGAACCGATGACCGTGTAGTTGGCGAACTTGGGCTGCGAGTTATAGGCCGCCTGCTGGCCGGCCGAGCTCTGTTCGAAGCCCCGGTCACCGCCGTTCGCACGCTGGCGAACGATCAGATACTGGACGCCGCCGCGGTAGCCTTCGTCGGTGTCCAGGCTGTCGTCGTCGGCGCCGGTGATGACGATGTGCTTCAGGTTCACGGTGCCGCCGAAGAACTCCATGCCGTCGTCGGAGCCGTTGTGGACCTGCACATATTCAACCGCGGTGCCGGAGCCCACGCCGTTGAAGGTGATGCCGTTCAGCTCGCGGTTCGGCTGGATTTCGAAGCCGGCGTAGCGGACCTGCACGTAGCGCAGACGACCGGAATTGTCGGTGGGGGTGTTGCCGCCGTAGAGCGCCACGCCGCCTTCGAAGGTGGCCACGCAGTTGATGTTCGGCGGCGTCGTGCCGGCCGGGCAGGAGGCGATCGGGGCGCGGCCCGAGATCACCAGGCCGCCCCACTGGCCGATGGAGTCGGCGCCGGTGGTGCCTTCGATGTTCTGACGGCTGGTCAGGATGATCGGGTTGGTCGAGGTGCCCTCGGCGAAGATCTGCGAACCGCGGACCACGTTGATGTAGTCGAGGCCGGCCGAACCGAAGATGCGCACGCCAGGCTCGATGGTCAGGATGCCCTGCGCCGCGCCGGCCACCGGGTTGGCCGGATCGGCGCCGCGATCCTCGCCCACATCGGTGCGGCCGCTGATCGAATAGATGGTACCGGCGCGGGCCGGGACGACCAGATTGCCGGTGATCTTGGAGGGCAGCTGGCAGTTGCGCAGGGTGCCGTTCAGGATGATGCCGACATTGGTGAAGCCCGTCGGGCAATCAGCCGCGGCCTGACCGCTGCCAGGATTGGTCGGAGTCGTCGGCGTGGTGGGGGTGGTCGGCGTGGACGGGGGGAAGGCGCCTTCGCCCGGCGAGGCGACATTGTCGGCGCCGCCGCCGCAAGCGGCCAGGGCCATGGCGCTGATCGACATGATCAGCAGGTTTCTGAGGGTGGTGGTGCCGGTCATCTTGGTCTCCGCCGTGGCGTTGAATTGCGCAGGCGCCGGCTTTCCCCAGATCCCACCTTGAGACCTGAACGCCCGCTTGCCCGACCGCCGTTCTAGGTAGGCTGCGTGACAGGTCGCGAACGGATGTGTGACAGTTCTGTGCTGGCGCGGGCGTGCGACATCTGGGCCACGGTTGGGCGCAACCCGTTGATTAGGCTGTCAGTTCGACGCACTCACCTGCGCCGAGACCTCGATTCCAGCTTGTCAAAATCTGGGCGGTCCACAGGGAAAGCCGAGATTTGTCGCGCTCAGCGCGACAATCTCAGTCCTCGTTGGGAATGTTCAGGAGGGCCCCGCAAGCCTTGCAATGGACGGCGTCAGGGTCGTGCCGCATGAGTCCGCAGACCTGGCAGGTGTGGCGCACCTTATAGGGTCGGAACAGGGCCTGGGCGAACCGTACGAACAGGGTGATCCCGGAGATCATGATGACGATGGAGACCAGCCGGCCGGTGATGCCGGGCAGGATGATGTCGCCATAGCCGGTGGTCGTCAGGGAGGTGACGGTGAAATAGAGGGCGTCGATATAGCCGCTGACACCCCCCTCATCGCCCACATAGATGGTGTAGACGAAGCCGGTGGCCACGAAGACGAAGGTCAGCAGGGTGGCGGCCGCCCGGATCACATCCTCCCAGCGGGTGTCGTCGAACCGGTGCCCCACGGTCTCCCAGAAGAAGTCGCTGTGAAACAGGGTCCAGATGCGCAGCACGCGCAGGAAGGCCAGGTTGATCAGCACGGTCGGGAAGAGCAGCGTCAACAGGACGAACAGGTCGATCATCACGATCGGCCGCCGGATCCAGGATTTGAGGCTGCGCCAGGCCAGGGCCCGGGCGGTCATGTCCACCGCCAGGATGGCGGCGACCGTCAGGTCCAGCGGCAGGAAGGCGCGGGATTCGCGCAGGAACGGGGCGGCGATGAAGAAGGTGATCAGCGCCAGGTCCACGCCAATCACCGCCAGCCGGAACCGCACGGCGCCGGGGGATTCGCCGTGATAGAGCGCGCGAAGACGGGCGCGCATCCGCCAAAGCGCACGCTTGCGCTCCGAAGGTTTGGCGTCAGACGCGGTCAAGCGGTTCGCGCCGCTGTGCAGTTTGTCGCCAATGCCGTCACCCTTCCCGCCTGGCCATCACAGGTCCGTGAGACGTCCCCTCCCGGGGTCGCGCCCATGTTAGCTCTAGCCGAGAGCGCCCTGCAGACTGAACCGATAATGCGCAGGGGCCTTAATAGATCGGCGGCCCGAGGTCGACCGGCGGGCGTCTAGCGCCCCCTGGGCCGCCGCGACCGGTTTAGACAAACAGACAAGGAGGCCCCGGCGTGGAGGTCAGCACAGCAAGCGAACAGGTCATTCTCGGGTTTCGCGAGAGTTGGAATGCGCTGCTGCGCCTGGGTCCCGGCGCCCTGGCCCTGAACATCGCCCTGTCGGCCCTGGTGATCCTTGCCGCGGTGGGCGCAGGCCTGCTGGTGCGCCGGCTGTTGAAGCGCGGCGTGCGCGCCATGCCGGGGCCGGCCGACGCCGAGAAGACCATCCGCACCCGGCGGGTGACCCAGGTGACCTGGGCGGCGTTCGAGACCGGCCTGGTCCTGGCGGCGTTTTTCGCCCTGGCCGCCATCTGGGGCTTCGACATTCTCGGCTGGCTGACCGCGGGGCTGGGCCAGCAGGTGGTGGAAAGCGTCATCCGGATCGCCATCCTGGCCGTCGCCACCTTTGCGGCCGCCGAGCTGGCCACCTTGCTGGTCAACCGCCTGCTGGCGCGCATGGCCGCGCGCAAGGAGGCCGGCGTCCGCCGAGAGGCCCAACTGAACACCATCGGCCCGCTGCTGCATGGGGTGGCCCGGGGCGTCATCATCATCATCGGCCTGATGATGATCCTGGCCGAGGTGGGGCTGGAGATCGGCCCGCTGCTGGCCGGGGCCGGGGTGATCGGCCTGGCCATCGGATTCGGCGCCCAGACCCTGGTGAAGGACTTCCTCACCGGCATCTTCCTGATCTCGGAGGACATCGTCGCCGTGGGCGACGTGGTCGAGATCGCCGGCTCCAGCGGGGTCGTGGAGCAGATGACCATCCGCACCATCCGCCTGCGGGCCCTGGACGGCACGTTGCACGTCCTGCCCTATGGCGAGGCGCAGATCATCCACAACATGACCAAGGTCTTCTCCTATCACGTCATCGAGCTGGGGGTTTCCTATGAGTCGGACATCGACAAGGCCTTCGAGGTGATGGCCCAGGTGGTGGAGGACATGCGGGCTGACCCCGACCTGTCGCCCCGCATCCTGGAGCCCCTTGAGGTGATGGATGTGAGCGCCCTGGCCGACAGCGGCGTCGTCCTGCGGGCGCGGATCAAGACTCCGCCCGGCGCCCAGTGGGGGGTCGGCCGCGCCTTCAATCGCCGGATCAAGACGGCCTGGGACGCCGCCGGCGTCGAAATCCCCTATCCGCACATGCACCTTGTCATGCCGCAGCCGGCCCAGACTGCGCCGCGCCCCGACGACCAAACTGCAGAGGCCAAAGCCTGATGCCCCGTCTCGTCGTCATCTCGAACCGCGTGAGTCCGCCCAGCGATGTCGGCGGCGGCACGCAAGGGGGGTTAGCCATGGCCCTGGCCGCCGCCCTGCGGGAGCATTCGGGCATCTGGTTTGGCTGGAGCGGCCAGACCACCGACATCTACACCGGCCAGGTCGGCGTCCAGCGGGCCGGCGGCGTGACCGTCGCCACCATGGATCTCGAGGATCAGGACGTTCAGGAGTATTATAACGGCTACGCCAACAAGACCCTGTGGCCGCTGTTTCACCATCGCGTGGACCTGACCGCCTATGAGCGCTCGTTCGGCGAGGGCTATGCCCGGGTCGACGCCCGCTTCGCCGAAACCGTCCTGCCACTGATCGAGGAAGACGACTTCGTCTGGGTCCATGACTACCACCTGATCCCGCTCGCTCAGGAACTGCGCCGGCGTGGAGTAAAGAACCGGATCGGCTTCTTCCTGCACATCCCCTGGCCGGCCCGCCACCTGATCACCACCCTGCCACGCCATCCCCAGCTGGTGGAGGCCCTGTTCGCCTACGACCTGGTGGGCTTCCAGACCAACGACTCCCTGGAGGCCTTCGAGGACTACGTGCTGCATGAGGCCGGCGGTTCGGTGGGGGAAGACCACCGTCTGAGCGCCTTTGGCCGCACCGCTGACTTCGGCGCCTTCCCCATCGGCATGGACGTCACCGAGTTCACCGCCGCCCTGGAGCAGGACACCGCCAAGGCCGAGTACGCCCGCATGCAGACCAGCATGCTGGACCGCCAGATGATCATCGGGGTGGACCGACTGGACTATTCCAAGGGACTGGAAGAGCGCTTCCTCGCCTACGAACAGTTCCTGCATGACAATCCCGACCTGCACGAAAAGGTCTTCCTGCTGCAGATCGCCACCCCCAGCCGGGAGGATGTGGAGGCCTATCAGGAGATCCGCGGCCGGCTCGACGGGGTGTCGGGCCGGATCAACGGGGCCTTCTCCACCGTCGACTGGGTGCCGATCCGCTATGTGAACCGGGGCTATCGCCGCGACCAGCTGGCCGGCATCTATCGGGCGGCCAAGCTTGGCCTGGTGACCCCCCTGCGGGACGGCATGAACCTGGTGGCCAAGGAGTATGTCGCCGCGCAAGACCCGGAGGATCCCGGCGTGCTCATCCTGTCGCGGTTCGCCGGCGCAGCCGAACAGATGGGCCAGGCCCTGATCGTCAATCCGTTCAGCCGCGAGGACGTCTCCGATGCCATCCTGCGCGGGCTGGCCATGCCCCTAGAGGAGCGACGGCGACGGTGGGAGATCCTGATGGCCGACCTCAAGACCACGGATGTCTCGGCCTGGCGCGACGCCTTCGTCTCTGCGCTGATGACCGGCGAGCGCGCGACCTAGCCCGGCCGTCTAGAAGGGGAACATCTTGGGGATCACCCAGACGGCGACCACCCCGGTGATGACATTCAACGGCAGGCCGACACGGACGAAGTCCATATAGGAATAGCCGCCGATCTGCTGGACGATGGCGTTGGTCTGGTAGCCGACCGGCGTGGCGAAGGAGGAACTGGCCGCCATCATCACCGCCACCACGAAGGGGCGCGGGGCGACGCCGAGGTTCTCCGCCAGGCCGATGGCCAGCGGGGTGATCAGCACCGCGACCGCGGCGTTGGACATGATCTCGGTCAGGACGGATGTGGCGATATAGATGATCGCCAGGGCGGCGATTGGGCCCAGCGGCTGGGTCCAGAGGGCCATCATATTGGTGGCCTGGAAGGCGAGACCGGTCTTGCCGAGGGCTTCGCCGACCACCAGCATGCCGCCGATCATCAGCAGCACCTGGGGCCGCAGCCCCGAATAGGCCTCTTCCGGCTTCATCACCTGGAAGGCCATCAACGCCATGGCCCCGACGAAGGCGACCACGGCGATGGACAGCCCGCCCGCCGCCGCGCCCAGGACGAAGGCGAAGACCGTCACGCTGATCAGGGCCGGCGCGAGTTTCAGAGGCGGGGCGATTTCCTCCAGGGCCGGGGTCGCTTCGGCGGTGTCGCTGTCGCTCCCGGGCAGGAGACGCGGCGCGACAAAGGCGAGATAGAGGGCGCCGATCGCCGCGACGCAGAGGCCGACGCCGGTGATCTCGAACAGGGTGAAGGGCGCCAGGTGCTGGCGCCTCGCCATGTCGTCCACCAGCAGGTTGGTGGAGGTGCCGATCAGGGTGCAGGCGCCGCCCATGATCGAGGCGTAGGACAGGGGGATCAGCAGCCGCTTGGGGGAGATTCCCAGGCGCTTGGCCGAATCCTTGATGACTGGCGCGCCAAGGATCACCAGGGGCGTGTTGTTCAGGAAGGCCGACAGCGTCCCGCACAGGGTGATGATGATCGGCGCCGAGGCGGCGCCCATGCGGTCGGTCATATTGGCCGCCGAGCGAATGATCACGCCCATGACGCCGGTGACGTCCAGCGCCCGGGCGATGATGAACAACGAGGCGAGCGCCACCAGGGCCGGGCTGGCCAGGCCGCGGCCCAGGTCCTCCAGCGACACCACCCCCAGACCCAGCAGGGTCGCCGCGGCCGCCATGGCCGCCACGTCGGCGCGGATCCTGTCGCTGAGCAGGGCGACGACGACCGCGGCCAGGACAGCCAGGGTGGCGAGCTGTTCGAAATTCAAGGAGGACCTTTCCCCGGAGTGCGGCGCTGCGCCCGCACCATCCTGTGGCGCCGTTGACCTTGGCCGATCCTAGAGCCTGATGCGATCAGACGGAATCGTCTGATTCGTTGAATCAGACTCTAAACTCCAGGTCTTGAGCGCGTTTTGATCCGATAACCGGTTTTCACCTATCGGAACGCGCCCTAGAGGCGGCCCGGGGTTCGGGAAGGGCCGGCCAAGCTAGTCGGGCTTGACCGCCGCCTGGACCTCGATCTCCACCATCATGCCCGGCGCCACCAGGGCGGCGACCTGCGAGGTGATCCGCGCCGGGCGGTTGGGCTGCTCGGCATTGGCGAAGAACTGGCGGTAGCCCTCCATCATGCCGGCAAAGTCCATCTTGCCCTCAAGCGCCGGGTCGCCCACCAGCAGGACACGCATCATCACCACGTCGCCCATGGTGGCGCCCTGGCCTTCCAGGATGCCCTTGATGCGATTGAGCACGCCAATCGTCTGGGTCTTGGTGTCGCCGAACTCGCGGGGCGTCCCTTCAGGGGCGCCTTCGTTGGTGACGGGCGGCGTGATGCCGCTGACATAGATCATGTCATAGCCGGCTGGCACCACCACGGCGCTGGCGATGGGCGAGGTTTCGGCGCCGATGCGCTTGATCTCGGCGGCGGCGGGGCTGGCGGCCAGGGCGGTGAGGGCGGCGGCCAGGAAAAGGGTGGTCGGGCGCATGGGCGTCTCCTTGATCTTGGTTTTCATTGAAGCCTGAAGGCGCCCTAGGACGCGAGGGCCGCGCTCTTGGTCTGGGCGGCCAGCGCCTTGATCGTGCGATGGGCCGACAGCACGGCGCCTTCCTGCCAGCCCGGCATCTGGCTGAGATGGGCGCCGGTGAAGTGGAAGGGGCCGTCGGGCTGATTGAGCAGGCGGTAGGCGGGCATGTCCATATGTCCCTCCTGTCCGCCATGGCCTTCCCAGTCAGGCCACGGGCCCAGATTGTGCGGGATCTTGCTCCAGTTGACCACAACGGGCTTGGCCAGGTCTCCCTCGTGGCCCGGATGCACCCGGCCGACGGCGGCCCGGGCGGCGGCGATCTGGGTCTCCATTGGCAGCTCGGCGAAGGCCTTGGCGCCCGGCCCCGAGCCGTAACAGGCCAGCAGCATGCCGCGCTCGGTGTGCAGGCCGTTGCTCGGGTACCAGATCAGCGAGGTGTCGCCGCCGACCCAGGAGATGCCGCCGAAGATCTGCGCGGCCTCCCAGAACCGCGGCGCCTCGAAACCGATCTTGTTGGAATAGGCGTTGGGCACGCTGGCCACGGCGGCCTTCACCGGGGCTGAGAAGTCCGACGGAATGCCGGCCAGGATGGCCAGGGGAATGGTGATGATCGCGAAGTCCGCGGACACGACCTGCTCGCCGCCGCCGGCCTGCCGATAGGCCACCTGGACACCCTCCGACGTCCGGGCGATGCGGCTCACCTGGGCCTTGCGCAGGATGGGGCTGGTGATGGCCCGCTCGAAACCCGCCACGATCTGGTCCATGCCGCCCACCGGCTGGAACATGGTGGCCTGCATGTTGATGTTGTCCTCGAACAGGGTCGCCCGCAGCTGAGAATTGGCCAGGAGATCGCGCAAGGGGAGCGGCGGACGGCGCTGGCTGAACTGGTCGGCGGCCCCGGGCGTCTGGGCGAACCCGGACCGCTCGGTGCCCTGAAAACTCATGTCCTCCGACAGATCCCCATAGGCCCGCAGGAAGGGCAGCAGCTTCTCCTTGTCGGCCAGGGTCAGCTCAGCGTCCAGGGCGCCCTTGTTGATCGCCTTGGCCAGCAGTTCGGAGACATGGCCGCGGGTGTCGTTGATCCCCTGGCGCAGCTGGATCGGCTTGCCGCCGTGGGCCTGGTCACCCCACAGAAGGGCGCTGCGGCTGACATTGATCTCCACTTCGAGCGGCACGCCCAGCTTGCGGCAATAGGCCAGCAGCCCCTCATGGTGGCTGGGAATGCGGGCCGGCCCCGCATTCATGTAGACGTCCTTCTCGAAGGCGACGGTCTGGTCGGCCTCGCCCACCATCTCGACCTTGTCGCCGCCGCGCAGGGTCCAGTTACGACCGCCGAGGCGATCGCGAGCCTCCAGGATGGTCACGGAGAACCCGGCCCGCTCCAGCTCATAGGCGCTGACCAGACCCGCGATCCCGGCCCCCAGGATCACCACCCGCCGCCCCTGGCCCAGATCAGGCGACAGGGCCGGGGCCGCGGCGACGGCCTCGGCGTTCAGCCCGAGCGCAGTCATGGCGCTATAGGCCGCGCCCAGCCCGCCCACGGCCCCCAGGCGATGTAGAAACAGCCGCCGACTGACACTCATGACTTAAACCCCGACCAACGCTCGACGGAGCTAGAGCGTCGGCGCCCCTGCGGCTTGGCAAGCCATGAGCGCCCCTAGCGACGACGCTGGTTGAAGACCGCGCGGAATGTCGGCGTTCAGGGGGCGGCTGCGCCCGAATTCTTTGCACGCGCTCCTAAAGGTTGAGCAGGGCCGGGTCGCCCCCTTGGGCGGCGATATTGACGCTCAGGGCGCGCTCCACGGCGTAGCGTGACAGGGCGTTGGGGCCGCCGGCCTTGGGACCCGTGCCCGACAGACCCTCGCCGCCGAAGGGCTGGACGCCCACCACGGCGCCGGTCATGCCACGGTTCACATAGGCGTTGCCGGCCGGGACCAGCTCACAGATTCGCCGCGCAAACGATTCGATCCGCGAATGCACCCCCAGCGTCAGGCCGTAGTTCAGGCCCGCCAGCTCCCGGGCCATCGTTTCCAGCTCGCCGGCCTCATAGCGCACCACATGCAGGATCGGGCCGAACACCTCGCGCTCCAGGAAGCCTGGCCGCGGAATCTCCGCCAGGACCGGCCCGAAGAAGGTCCCGCCAGCCGGCGCCTCCAGCCGGTGCAGGATCTTCGCCTCCCGACCCAGGCGTTCGGCATGCGCCGCCAGGGCCTCCCGGGCCTCGGCGTCGATCACCGGGCCCACATCGGTGGCCGGATCGGCCGGGTCGCCGAGCACGAGGGCGTCCATCGCCCCGATCAGGCCCTCGATCAGGCCGTCGGCGGTCTCGGCTGGGAGGAAGAGGAGGCGCAGGGCCGAGCAGCGCTGCCCCGCCGAGCCGAAGGCCGAGAGTATGACGTCATCGATCACCTGCTCGCGCAGGGCGGTGGTGTCGACGAACATGCCGTTCGGGCCGCCGGTCTCGGCGATGAACGGCACGATCGGCCCTCGCCGTTCGGCCAGGGCGCGATTGATCGCCCAGGCGGTCTCCGTGCCCCCGGTGAAGGCGACACCATCGCAGCCAGGGTGGGCCACGAGCGCCGCCCCCACCTCGGCGCCCGGCCCGGGCAGCAGGGCCAGGAGTTCGGGGGGCAGGCCGGCGCGATAAAAGAGCCGCACGGCCTGCGCGGCGATCAGCGGACTCTGCTCGGCCGGCTTGGCCAGCACGGCGTTGCCGGCCGCCAGCGCCGCACAGATCTGACCGGTGAAGATGGCCAGCGGGAAGTTCCAGGGACTGATGGCCACGAACACGCCGCGACCGCGCAGGGCCAGTGTGTTGGTTTCCCCGACCGGGCCATCCAGCAGCTGCGGGGCGCCGAACCGGGTCTCGGCCAGATGGGCGTAATAGCGGCAGAAGTCGACGGCCTCGCGCACCTCGGCGACGCCATCGGCCAGGGTCTTGCCGGCCTCCACGGCGCACAGGGCGATCAGGCGGTCGCGTTAGATCGGAAGAGCGTCGTGTAGGGAAAGAGTGTAGAACTCGGTGGGCGGCGGCTCATTAAAAAAAAAAAAGAACAACAGCGTACACTGCACGCCCACCCTCGCCGACCCGCCTTGCCGCCCGTACCCCCTGCAGCTGCCCACCACC
>CALEOQ010000572.1 GCA_937910255.1 uncultured Caulobacteraceae bacterium
CGCGGCTTGTCGTGTTTGAGTCATTTTTTGTTATCAGGCAGAAGACGGCATACGAGCTTACGACGTGACTGGAGTTCAGACGTGTGCTCTTCCGATCACGTCCAGCTGACCGACGCCCGCGGCGGCACGGCCATGGTGACGGCCACCGATCTCGACCAGTCCAACGGCGTGATCCACGTGGTCGACACCGTCCTGATGCCGGCCGAATAAGCCGCAAGACTGGCTTTGACTGCCGTCGGAGAAGGCCCCCGCCGCAAGGCGGGGGCCTTTTCTATGTCTGGACTACTCGGCCGGCCGCGGAGCCACGGGCGGGACCAGGGGCTGGGGCACGTCGATCGCCGCAGACCCGGCCATCGCCTGGGGCGCCAGGGTCTCGGCCCGGCGGGCGGCCAGGGCGGCCTTGGTTTCTTCGTAGGACGCCCGGGTGATCTTGTAGCGGGCGTAGAAGAAGACGGCGATGAAGCCGGGGACGCCGGCCAGGATCCCGTCCCACAGGGCCAGGTTCCAGATCACCTCGGCGGGGACCTCGCCCACCTTGGCCTTGGTGGGGAAGGCGATGAGGGTCAGGACGAAGCCGGCCAAGGCTGCGCCGATGGCCTGGTCGACCTTGGCGAACAGGGCGCGGGTGGAATAGAGCACGCCCTCCTGCCGCAGGCCGAACTTCAGCTCGTTCTCGTCGGCGATGTCGGCCAGGGCCGACATGATGCTGATCGACAGCACGCTGGCCGCCCCATAGCTGAGCACCGAGAAGGCGATGAGGATGGCCAGCAGGTTGGGCGTCTGGGGCGTCAGCGCGCCGGCGAAGCCCATCAGAATCGGGATCGACGGGGCCAGGGCGTAGACGATGGCCGAGACGATGATGGTCGCCTTCTTGTCGAACCGCCCGTGCAGCATGGCGGCGAACAGGAAGGCCGAGAGGTAGCCGGCGAAGGAGCCGATGACGAAGAAGCGGATCTGCTCCGACCCGAGGTGCCAATAGTAGGTGTTGGTGTAGAGGTGCAGGCCGCCCCGCAGGCCGATCATCATGCTGAGGAAGAAGTAGGCCACCAGCAGCCAGACATAGTTGATGTTGTTGAACGCCTTGCCGATGTCCTTGAAGAATTCGAAGGGGCTGTATTTCGGCAGGTTCTCCGGGGGCTTGGGCAGGTGTGGGATACGGTCGCGGGTGAACCAAGCCGAGGCCGCCAGCAGGGCCAGGGCGATGGCGCCCATGATCACCGAGAACCGTCCGTAGGGCTCAGGGTTCAGCAGGCCGCGGGGATATTCCGGCGTCGCCTGGAAGAAGTAGGACAGCGCGATCCAGGTGGTGGCCGCCGCGCCGGCCCAGGTGAAGAAGCTGTTGTAGGACATCACCTTGGAGCGTTCGGTGTAGTCGCGACTGAGCTCGCTGCCCAAGGCCAGGTGTGGCGTATGATAGAAGGTCATCGACTGGCGCAGCATGACCACGGTCACGGCGAACCAGGAGAACAGGGCCCAGGTCCCCAGGCCGTCGGGCGGATTGAACACCGCCCACAGGGACAGGACAATGGGGATGGGGGCGAAGAACATGTAGATGTGGCGCCGGCCCCAGCGCGACTTGGTGCGGTCCGACAGGGAGCCCACCAGGGGGTCGGAAATGCCGTCCAGGAACAGGCTGGCGGAGATGGCCAGGCCCGCCAGATGGGCCTCCAGGCCGAGAACCTGGTTGTAGTAGAGCATGGCGTAGGAGCCGACGGAGAAGAGCGCGATGGACTCCGCGCCGCTGCCGACCCCAAAGGCCAGTTTGGTCTTGAACGGCAGCCGCTCGCTGACGCCCGATGAATTCTGGGCCACTTTCAAATCCTCCCCGAGCACGCTCTTAAAATGGTTCGGCGCATCTCTGTCGGCTGAGCAAGCCCGAGCCTGACCCAAAGGTCAACCGGCCGGCGGGCCATACCGGAAGCTAGAGCATAGGGAAGCGGGGCGGCCTGAAATGGGGAGAGCAAGGTGAGCGACCGTCCGCCGCTGATCGTCACCGCGGCCCTGGACGAGGGCGCCTTCGATTGGTTCGACGACCTTCGCCGGACGCATTTTCCGAAGGCGCGGAACGTCGTTCCCGCGCACCTGACCCTGTTCCACGCCCTGCCAGGCGACCAGGAGCCCTTTATCGCCGAGACCCTGAAGGCGGCGTGCGCGCGCCGCGGACCCATGACCCTGGCGGTGCGCGGTCCGTGGTTCATCGGCCGCGGGGTGGCCTATCGGATCGCCTCAGGGGAGTTGGAGGCCCTGCGCGCCGAGCTGGCCCAGGCTTTCGCACCCTGGCTGACGCCCCAGGACCGCGCCCCCTTCCGCCCCCACATCACCATCCAGAACAAGGCCGATCCGGCGCAGGCGAGGGCGCTGTGCGAGCGCCTGCAACTGGAGTTCGAGCCCTTCGACATCATCGCCGAGGGCCTGCTGGTGTGGCGCTATCTCGGCGGGTCGTGGGCGGCGGTGGCGAAGGTGGGGTTTGGGGCGTGAGCCGTGAGGCTACGCGGCGATGGTGCGTAGGGGGATGAAGCTGGGCTCTCCTGCTAGGAGCGAGAGCAGCGTCGTCAGGTCGCCAGCTTCAATGCGCCACGCCATGTAGGCCTGCTGAGCCTTCGCCGATTCCCAGACCTCGTAGAAAAAGACCTTATCGGGTCGATGTTCGTCGATCAGGATGTCGAACTCTACATTGCCCGGATAGGCGCGGCTCAGCTTCAAGTTCTCGACGGTGTAGGCCAGAAATTCTTCGATCTTGTCGGGCTTGACCGTCAGCTCTGCCAGCATGACCAGATGATCGGCGAGTGGATGGCGCATGGGCCTGTCTCCTTTGCGCGGCGACGGTCGTCCGGCGCCGGGAATGCAGGCCTACGACTCCGGACTGTCAGATTCTGGCAGTAGCTATTGTTCGGGGACGCCACGGAGCGTGCGCCACTCCTTCAGCAGCGTGGCTCGGCGGCGCGGGTACCTTTCAGCCGTGACCTCAAGCCTCACGATGCGGTCGGTGCGGAAATGCCGGTATCCATCGCGCAGTTCACACCAGGCCACCACCACCCGGACCCGATCGTAGAAGGTGAGTGCAAACGGCCAAACCGTCCGCCAAGTGCTGTTTCCCTGCTCGTCGGCATAAGAGATCTGGATCTTTCGCTCGGCCCGGATCGCCTCTCGGATCAGCGGAAGTTCGGTGTCGCCTGCCGGTAGAGTCTCGCCTGGACCGATCAGCAGACCCGACCGCTCTATCTCGTCCTTGAGATCGACCGGCAACACGGCGCCGATTTTCGCCAGCACATTGCGAGCGGCCTTACCTAGAGGGCCATCGGCTCTTTCTGAAACCCACCGCGAGCCAAGCACCAGGGCTTCGATCTCCTCTTCGGAAAACATCAGCGGGGGCAACATGAACCCCGGACGGAGAACATAACCAACACCGGCTTCGCCATCGATGTGAGCGCCCTGCGCCCTGAGAGTCTCGATATCGCGATAGAGCGTGCGCATGGAGACGCCGAGCTCGCCTGCCAGCGCCGACCCGCGAATTGCACGCCGATGGCCACGGAGCACCTGGATCAGATCAAGTAAGCGTTGTGCGCGAGACATATCGGCTCCCCCAGCCAGTATAGACTCTCATGCCGCCGGGACTTGGCAATCGCGTTCCGTCCAACACGCAGGCTGCTTGCGTCCAGGTCCCGCCCCCCGGGCGAACCCGGTCGACGTCTCCGCTCCAGCTGGCTCACAGGGCGCGGCCGGACTTGAGCCTATCGGCCGACCCTAGACCGACTGCCCCGCGCTCCAGCCTGAGGCCCAGGCCCATTGGAAGTTGTAGCCGCCGAGCCAGCCGGTGACGTCGACGACTTCGCCGATGAAGAAGAGGCCGGGGACCTCGCGGGATTCCAGGGTGCGGGACTCCAGGTCCGTGGTGTCGACGCCGCCCAGGGTGACCTCGGCGGTGCGGTAGCCTTCGGAGCCCACCGGCTTGACCCGCCAGGCGTTCACCGCCTCGGCCAGGGGACGGAGGACCTTGTCGGACTGGTCGGCCATATTGCCCTTGGGCGCGTGGGTTTCGGCCAGATATTGCGCCAGGTGCTTGGGCAGGAGTTCGGCCAGGATGGTGGAGGGCGCGGCCTTGGCCCGGCTGGTGCGGGCGGCGCGGAGGTGGGCGTAGACGTCCTGGCCCGGCGCCAGATCCACGGCGATCTCCTGGCCTTCGCGCCAATAGGACGAGGCCTGCAGGATGGAGGGGCCGCTCAGGCCCCGATGGGTGAAGAGCAGGGCTTCAGTGAAGCGGGCCTTGCCCGCGGCCACCACCGCGTCCACCGCGACGCCGGCCAGGGGGGCGGTGCGCTCCAGCAGGGAGACGTCGAAGGTCAGCGGCACGAGGGCCGGCCGGGTCTCGGTGACCCGCAGGCCGAACTGGCGGGCCACATCATAGCCAAAGCCCGTGGCGCCCATCTTCGGGATCGACTTGCCGCCGGTGGCGATGACCAGGCTCTGGCAGGTGATCGTCTGGCCGCCGATGGTCAGGGAAAAGCCGGTCTCGGTGCGGGCGATGGTGTCGATCGCGGCCTGCAGGCGCAGCTCGACTCCGCCCTTGGCCATCTCCGCCAGCAGCATGTCGATGATCTGGCGGGCCGAACCGTCGCAGAAGAGCTGGCCCAGGGTCTTTTCGTGGTGGGCGATTCCATAGCGGTCCACCAGGGCGATGAAGTCCTTGGGCCGGTAGCGGCGCAGGGCCGAGATGCAGAAGCGGGGATTTTCCGAGAGGAAGTTGTTGGGCGTGGTGTTGATGTTGGTGAAGTTGCAGCGGCCGCCGCCGGAGATGCGGATTTTCTCCCCCGGCGCCTTGGCGTGGTCGAGGATCAGCACCTTGCGGCCGCGCTGGCCGGCCTGGGCGGCGCACATCATGCCGGCGGCGCCGGCGCCGGCCACCACCACGTCGTAGTTGGGTTCCATGGCCGCCTCTCTAGCGGAGAATCGCCGATAGGGGGCAGGCGGAGCGGTCCTGGCTGGACATTTGGCCCCTGCGAGCCTACCTAACAGGTCTCGACATTTCGTCGCGCGACGCTCGACCCAGGTCTTTCATCCGCGCGGTTCGATTGAAGCTCGCCTCACAAGCGCCCCTCAGATGCGTCGGTTCGCCGGGGCAGAGCGGGGCCTTTGGCGCGTCTGGACCGCACGGCGCCGCTTTTGAGGCGCAGACCTGAGATAGCCCCTTCTGCAGGTTGGGGCGCGGCCTGGGGGCCGTTACGCCGGGCGTCGGCGGCCAGCAGGAGACGATACGTATGTCCAAAGAAGAGTTCATCGAGTTCGAAGGCGTGATCACCGAACTGCTGCCCGAGGGCCGGTTCCGGGTGCAGCTGGACAATGAACACACCATTCTCGCCTACACCGCCGGCCGCATGAAGCGGAACCGCATCCGCTCGCTGGTCGGCGACCGGGTCACGGTGGAGATGACGCCCTACGATCTGGAAAAGGGTCGCATCACCTATCGCCACAAGACCGAGGGCCCGCGCATGGGCGGCGGCCAGCGGCCGCAGTTCCGCCGCCGCTAGAGCCTGGTGCGATCAGGCGGAGCGCTTAAGCTCTGCAATAACGCGAATTTCATTGGGGCTGCGGCGTGGCGCCGCTATTGATGAGCGCCTTCCCCTACTGACGACTTCAGCTCGAGGGCCATTTTGACCCTGGCGTGGATCGCCCTACTGCCGTTTCTCGGCGCGCTTGCGCCGGCGCTGACCATCCGCCTCGGCCGCAACGCCTGCGCGCTGGCCACGGGGCTCGTGACGGCGAGCGCGCTCGCCCTGCTGCTGAGCCTCGCCCCGCAGGTCATGGCCGGGGAGGTGGTGAGCACGAGGGTCGCCTGGTTCCCGACGCTCGGTCTCAACCTCAACTTCTTCCTCGATGCGCTGGGGCTGATGTTCGCCGGGATGATCCTGGGCATCGGCCTGCTGGTGATCATCTATGCCCGGTTCTACCTGGCCAAGAGCGATCCCATGGGGCGTTTCTTCGCCTTCCTGCTGCTGTTCCAGGGGGCGATGGTGGGCATCGTCCTGTCGGACAACATCCTGCTGCTGCTGATCTTCTGGGAGCTGACCAGCCTCTCGTCCTTCCTGCTGATCGGCTACTGGCGCCACCTGCCCGAGGGCCGCCAGGGCGCGCGGATGGCCCTGACCATCACCGGCATGGGCGGGCTGTCGTTGATCGGCGGGCTGCTGATCCTGGGCCAGATCGCCGGCTCCTATGATCTGAGCGTCATCCTGCAGAGCGGAGCGGCCATCCAGGCCTCGCCCATGTACCTGCCGGCCCTGCTGCTGATCCTGGGGGGCTGCTTCACCAAGTCGGCCCAGTTCCCCTTCCACTTCTGGCTGCCCCACGCCATGGCCGCGCCGACGCCGGTCAGCGCCTATCTGCATTCGGCGACCATGGTGAAGGCCGGTGTCTTCCTGCTGGCCCGCCTGTGGCCGGCCCTGTCGGGGACGGAAGCCTGGTTCTATCTGGTGGGCGGGGTCGGCCTGGTGACCATGGTGTTCGCCGCCGTCGTCGCCCTGTTCAAGGATGATCTGAAAGGGCTGCTGGCCTATTCGACCATCAGCCACCTGGGGATGCTGACCTTCCTGTTCGGGCTGGGCACGCCGGCCGCAGCCGTGGCCGGGATCTTCCACATCATCAACCACGCCACCTTCAAGGCGGCCCTGTTCATGAACGCCGGCATCGTCGATCACGAGGCCGGCACGCGGGACCTGCGCAAGCTGGGCGGCCTCGTCACCCTGATGCCCATCGCCGCCACCCTGGCGGTGCTGGCCGGCGCGGCCATGGCGGGGATTCCGCCGCTGAACGGCTTCATCTCCAAGGAGATGATGCTGGAGGAGGCGGTGCATAGTTCGGCCTTCGGTCTGCCGTGGCTGATCCCGGCCCTGGTGATGGTCGGCATCCTGTTCTCGGCGGCCTACGCCTTCCGCTATGTGGTGGGCGTCTATTTCGGCCCCAAGCGCGAGTCCTACCCCGCCAAGCCCCACGACGCGCCGTTCGGCATGTGGGCGCCCTCGGCCCTGCTGGTGATCCTGGCGGTGGCCATCGGCCTGGCGCCGGCCCTGGTGGCCGGCCCGCTGGTCAACGCCGTGGCCGCCGCGGTGACCGGCGGCGCGGCCGGCGAGAAGCATCTGGCCCTGTGGCACGGCTTCAATGTCCCGCTGGCCATGAGCCTGGCGGCGATCCTGGGCGGCGCGATCCTGTTGGCCCTGCACCGGCCGGCCGCGCGGATCTGGAGCGCCATCGGCCTGCCCGAGGCCAAGACCCTGTTCGACGGAACGGTGGCGGCCGGGGCCGGCGGCGCGCGCGACGCGACCGAGGGGCTGCACAACGGCTCCCTGCAACGCTACCTGGCCACCATCCTGGGCGCCGCCATCCTGGCCGCCGTGACGGGTTTCCTGAGCGCCCCCTATGTGGAGGGGCTGCGCCCGACGCTCGCCGCGCCAGGGGCGGCGATCATTGGCTGGGCGCTGCTGATCGGCGGAACCGCGGCCGTGGTGCTGGGGCATCGACAGCGCTATCTGGCGCTGATCTTCATCAGCGTGATCGGCTCGATCGTCTCCCTGGGCTTTGTCTATCTGTCGGCGCCGGACCTGGCCCTGACCCAGATCTCAGTGGAGGTGGTGACCATCCTGCTGCTGCTGCTGGCGCTCAACCTGATGCCCAAGACGACCCCGGTGGAGAGCAGCCCGGCGCGCCGCACCCGCGACGGGGTTCTGGCGACCCTCGGCGGCCTGGGCATGGCCGGCGCCACCTGGGCGCTGCTGCGTCGGGAGGGGCCGCCTTCGATCTCGGAGTTCCACTGGGCCAATTCCTATTCCGGCGGCGGCGGGACCAATGTGGTCAACGTCATCCTGGTGGACTTCCGGGGCTTCGACACCTTCGGCGAGATCATCGTCCTGGGCATTGCGGCCCTGATCATCTTCGCCCTGCTGGAGACCGCCGACCGCGGCGCGTCGGGACAGCGCCTGGCCAGCTGGGAGCCCGATCAGCGGCGCAGTCCTGAGCACCATCCGATGATGCTGGTGGTGGCCACCCGGCTGCTGCTGCCGCTGGCCTCGGTGGTCGGGCTCTACATCTTCCTGCGCGGGCACAATGAGCCCGGCGGCGGCTTCATCGCCGGGCTGGTGGTCTCCATCGCCCTGCTGATGCAGTACATGGCCTCGGGCTATGCCTGGTCCAATCGCCGGCTGCCCGCCGATCATCACGCCCTGATCGGGTTTGGGGTGACCGTGGCGGCGGTGACGGGGCTCACCGCCATGGCGCTCGGGGCGCCGTTCCTGAAGAGCGCCTATGAGTACGTCTCCATCCCGCTGATCGGCGATGTGGGCCTGTCCAGCGCCCTGGCCTTCGACATCGGCGTGGCCTTCACGGTGGTCGGCGCAGTCATGCTGGCCCTGCACCATCTGTCGGGCGTGGCGCGCCGGGCCGAGAAGGCCGCCCCCAGCGAGTACGCCATGGACGTCGATCCGAGCCGGACGTCTGCGCCTGCGCCCACCCCAAAGCCGGGCGAGGGCGCATGAGCATCGAATTCCTGGTGGCCTCGGCGGTCGGGGTCCTGTCGGCGGCCGGAATCTATCTGGTGTTACGCGGGCGGACCTTCCCGGTGGTGCTGGGCCTGGCCTTCATGTCCTACGCCATCAATGTCTTCCTGTTCGCCTCAGGCCGGCTGGTGGTGAACCAGCCGCCGATCTACGGCAAGGACGTGGCGGCCTATACCGATCCGCTGCCCCAGGCCCTGGTGCTGACCGCCATCGTCATCTCGTTCGGCATGACCGCCCTGGTGGTGGTGCTGTCCCTGCGCACCTTCCTTGAGGCGGGCACCGACCAGGTGGACGGGGCAGGCGAAATCGACGCCGAGGCGGAGATCGCAGGCGAGGGGCCAGCTTCCGACCTGCCGGTTCGCCGGGACGTGGAGGCGAAGCCATGAACCCGTGGATGGTCGCCCCGATCCTGATTCCGGCGCTGCTGGCGCCGCTGATGCTGCTGTTCCTGCGGCATCGGCTGACCGCTTCGCGGACCCTGTCCCTGACCGCCTGCCTGGTCTTGCTGGCCGTGGCGGGGCTGCTGCTGGGACAGGCGTCCAATGGCGAGATCCAGGTCTACGCCATGGGCGACTGGATGGCGCCCTTTGGCATCGTGCTGGTGCTCGACCGGCTGTCGGCGATGATGCTGGTGACCACCGCCCTCCTGGCCCTGGCGGTGATGGCCTATGCGGTGGTCAGCGGCCTGGACCGCAAGGGCTGGCACTTCCACCCGTTGTTCCAGTTCCAGATGCTGGGCCTGAACGGGGCGTTCCTGACCGGGGACCTGTTCAACCTGTTCGTCTTCTTCGAGGTGCTGCTGATCGCCTCCTACGGCCTGATGCTGCACGGGGGCGGGGCGGCGCGGCTGAAGGCCGGGGTGCAGTATGTGGTGGTCAACCTGGTGGGATCGACCCTGTTCCTGGTGGCGGTCGGCCTGCTGTACGGCGCCACGGGCACGCTCAACATGGCCCATATGGGCGAGCGGGTGGCTCAGGCGCCGGCTGGCGATCACGCCCTGATCCTGGCCGGCGGGCTGCTGATGGTGGCGGTGTTCGGCCTGAAGGCGGCCCTTGTGCCGCTGCACTTCTGGCTACCGCGGACCTACGCCTCGACCTCGGCGCCGACGGCGGCGCTGTTTGCGATCATGACCAAGGTCGGCGCCTACTGCATCCTGCGTTTCACCACGACCACCTTCGGGGCGGGCGCCGGCGAGCTGGCCTGGGCGCCGGGGCCGTGGCTGCTGCCAGCCGCGGTGGTCACCCTGGTGCTGGGGTTCATCGGGGTGCTGGGCGCCCGTCACCTGCGCAAGATGGCGGCCTATGCGGTGATCGGCTCCATGGGGACACTGCTCTGCGCCCTGGCCATGTTCACCCCGGAGTCCACGGCCGCCGCGCTCTATTACCTGCCGCATTCGACCTTTACGGCGGCGGCCCTCTTCCTGCTGGTGGACGTCATCGCCGCGCGCCGGGGGGACTATGGGGACACCCTGGCGCCGAGCCCGCCGTTCGCCCAGGCCGGCGTGCTGTCGGGTCTGTTCTTCCTGACGGCCATCGCCGCGGTCGGCCTGCCGCCCCTGTCGGGCTTTCCCGGCAAGCTGCTGATCCTCGACGCGGTGAGGGGATCGCCCGGCGGCTGGTGGGTCTGGGGCGGCATTCTGGGGACGACGGTGATCAGCATGCTCGCCTTTGCGCGGGCCGGCAGCGCCATCTTCTGGAAGAGCGCGGCCACCGAGGGCGAGGTCAAGGCGGGCAAGCCCGTGGCCCCGAACGCCTCGGCGGCGATCATCGCGGCGCTGCTGGCGGCCCTGGTCGTGCTGACCATCGCCGGCGGGCCGATAAGCGCCTATGTGAACGCGACGGCGGCGCAGCTCTATGACCTGCAGGCCTATCCCGACGCCGTCCTGGCCCAGTCGAGGGGCGCGCGATGATCAAGAAGCTGCTGCCGCACCCGGCGCTCACCGTCACCCTGATCATCGTCTGGATGCTGCTGGCCAACAGCCTGACGGTAGGCGGCCTTGTGCTGGGCGTGATCGTCGGGGTGGTCGTGCCGATCCTGACCAGCCCGTTCTGGCCTGACCGGCCGAAGTTGCGTTTTGGCCCGCCGACCTGGTTCTATCTGGGGCTCGTGACCTGGGACATCATCACCGCCAGCTTCCAGATCGCCATGATCGTGCTGTTCAAGCGGTCGAAGGACCTGCAGTCGGCCTGGCTGGTGGTGCCGCTGGACCTGCGCAGTCCCGAGGCGATCACCATGCTGGCCGGCACGATCAGCATGACGCCGGGGACCGTGTCCTGCGACGTCTCGTCCTGTGGGCGCGCCCTGCTGGTCCACGCCCTGGACACCGCCGACCCGCAGGGCGAGGTCGACCGGATCAAGAGCCGCTATGAGGCGCGGCTGAAGAGGATCTTCGCATGATCGAGATCGCCGTCCTGTTCGCCATCTCCTGCGTAGGGCTGGCCATGGCCCTGAACTTCTGGCGGCTGGCCCGGGGGCCGACCACGGCCGACCGCATCCTGGCGCTGGACACCCTGACCATCAACGCCATCGCCCTGATCGTGCTGATGCAGATCCAGCAGGGGTCGGCGGTCTATTTCGAGGCCGCCCTGCTGCTGGCCATGGTGGGCTTCGTGGGCACGGTGGCCTACTGCAAGTTCCTGCTGCGTGGCGATATCGTGGAGTGACGATGATGGACGCCGGCCCCTTCGAAATCCTGATCTCGGCCCTGCTGGTGCTCGGCGGCGTCTTCGCCCTGGTGGGCTCCTGGGGCCTGGCGCGCATGCCGTCCCTGATGACCCGCCTGCATGGGCCGACCAAGGTGACGACCCTGGGGGTCGGCTCGCTGCTGGTGGCCTCGATGATCTTCTTTCCCGCGATCCATGGGACCTATTCGGCCCATGAGCTGCTGATCACCCTGTTCCTGTTCCTCACCGCGCCGATCTCGGCCAACATGATCGCCAAGGCCCACCTGCACCGGCAGGGGCGGCAGATCGATCCCAATCCCATGGACGATATCGCCGAGGGCTTGCCCAAGACGGGGCTGGGCACAGGCTGGGCGACCTTCCAGGGCCTGGACACCGATAAGCTCAACATCCCGCGCTGAACCCTTGCCCGGGACGGCGGAATCCGGGATGGATCGCGCCGATGACAAATGACCCGTTCTTCCAGCGGCAAGACGATGGCCGCTTCCTGCCGACGCCAGCCTGCCGAGGCCCGTGGAATCCCCAGTCTCTGCATGGCCGGGTGATCGTCGGCCTGCTCGGCCACGTGCTGGAGGCCGAGCATGGGGACCCCGACTTCATCCCCGCCCGGCTGACCGTGGACATGTACCGCCTGCCAGACTTCTCGCCTGTGGAGGTGACGACGCGGGTGGTGCGCGAGGGCCGGCGCATCAAGGTGGTGGACGCCGAGTTCATCAGCGGCGGGGTCAGCATGGGGCGGGCGAGCTGCCAGTTCCTGCGCCGGACAGAGAACCCCGAGGGGACCGTCTGGACGCCCGGCAACTGGAGCGTGCCGGCGCCGGCCGACATCCCGCCGCCCGAGGACAAGCGCATGGGCATGTGGGCCATGCGGCGGATCACCGGCGATTTTGGCGAGGTGGGGGTCAAGCGCACCTGGATGAGTGAGGTGCGCGAGCTGGTGGGCGGCGAGGCGCTGACGCCCTTCACCCGGGTGGCGGTGGCCGCCGACTTCGCCAGCCCGTTCGCCAATGCTGGCGACAAGGGGCTGGCCTATATCAACAGCGACGTGACGGTCTATCTGCACCGGCTGCCGGCCACCGAGTGGATCGGCTTCGAGGTGGTCAACCACGGCGCCAGCGACGGCGTCGCGGTGGGGGAATGCTTCCTCTATGACGAGCAGGGGCCGATCGGCTCGGCCGCCTGCACGGCGCTGGCCCAGGTGATGAAGCGCTGAGGCGCGGGCTTTAGGAGACGCTGACGGCGCGGCGGCACTCGGCGGCGAAGCCTGCGGCGACGCCGGCCGGGGGCGGCATGTGCGGGCCGAGTTCCTGGGTTCCATAGACGGCGCTGATCGCCGTGGCGCTCTCCAGGCGATCGAGGAAATCCGTCGAGATGTCAGCCTGCGCCTTCACGCCCGGGCCCGCGGCGGTCGAGTCGGCGACGAAGACGAACAGGGTGTCGTCCAGCCCCACGGTCAGGCGTTCTTCGCTGCCGATCGGGGTGAAGCCTTCAATATCGAGGGTCATGAGCGCCGGGTTGCGGATGCAGCCCAGGCGCAGGACGGGGACGCCGGCGGCGTCGCTGAGCAATAGGGCGATGCCCTCGCCATTGGAGGCGGTTCCCCAGGAGAGGCCAGGCTGGGTGTCTGCAGCCGGCGCCGGGGCCTCGGCGACGGGGGTCGGCGGCGGGGCGGCGGGCTCTTCGGCGGGCGAGCAGGCGCAAAGCGCCAGGGCCGCGGCGAGCGCCAGTCCTGAGACGAGTTTCATGGGGGGGCTCCTTCCCCCGCCATAGGCGGCAGGGGAAGGGCGGCGTCAAGCTCTGGAGGTCAGCTCCGGCTGTTCATCTCGTCGCCGGCGTTGCTGGGCAGCCGGACATAGAAGATCAAGGAAATGAAGGTGATGGCGCCGATCACCAGGAAGGCCGGAGAGATGGTGGCCGCGGTCATCTGGTCCTGGCCGGCCATCTGGGTGAAGGCGTGGATCAGGGTGGCGGCCAGGCCGATGCCCACCGACTGGATCAGCTGCTGGGCCATGGCCGACATGGTCGAGGCGCGGCTCATGCGGTCCTGCTCGATCTCGGCATAGGCCAGGCCGTTCAGGCTGGTGAACTGCAGGGAGCGGAAGAAGCCGCCGGCCAGCAGGACCAGCATGATCACCCAGTGCGGCGTGTCGGCCCGGAAGAGGGCGTAGGCGAGGAAGAAGCCGCCGGTGATCACGGCGTTGACGATCAGCACCCGGCGGAAGCCGAAGCGCCGGAGGATCGGCGGGGCGGTGGTCTTCATGATCAGGGCGCCGGCCGCGCCGACGAAGGTCAGTAGACCGGCCGCCAGCGCGGTCATGCCGAACGCCACCTGCAGCAGCATGGCGAGCATGAAGGGGGTGGCGCCCATGGCGATGCGCATGAAGGCGCCGCCGATCACGGCCGCCTGGAAGGTGTTCAGCCGGAACAGGGAGAGGTCCAGTATGGCGTGCGGGGTCCGCCGGGCGTGCCAGGCGTAGAGCCAGAGCATGGCCAGACCGCCGAAAAACAGACCGGCCACGGCGGGGGCCGGGAGGATGTCGCGGCCCAGATTCTCGAACCCGAAGATGACGCAGGCGAGGCCGACGCCGGTGAGCAGCATGCCCCTCCAATCCAGGCGCTTGGCGTCCTGGAGGGCGACATTGGGCACGAAGCGCAGGACCAGCAGCAGGCCCACCGCGGCGATGGGCAGGTTCATGAAGAAGATCCAGGGCCAGTCCCAGAAGGTGACGATGAAGCCGCCCACCGGCGGGCCGATCACCGGACCCAGCAGGGCGGGCATGGTCAGGACCGACATGGCGCCGACCAGCTCATTCTTGGGCGTGGTGCGCAGCAGGACCAGGCGGCCGACGGGCGCCATCATCGCGCCTGCGGCGCCCTGAAGAAGCCGGGCGCCGACCAGCTCCATCAGGGAGTCGGCGAATCCGCAGAGGGCCGAGGACAGGGCGTAGAGAGCCATGGCCAGGACGAAGATCCGCTTGGCCCCGAACTTGTCGGCCGCCCAGCCGCTGATCGGCAGGAAGACCGCCGCAGCCAGCAGGTACATGGTGATGGCCAGATTCAGCCGCAGCGGGTCCTCGCCCATGTCCCGGGCCATGGCCGGCAGGGCGTTGGACAGCACCGTGGCGTTCAGGGTCTGCATCATCAGGGCCGAGCCGATGACGGCGGGCACGATCCAGCCGCGGCTGAGGGCGGCGGCCCGTTCCTCAGCCGTCGCGACGACGGGCTTGTCAGGATCGGCGGGGGTGTCGATGGCGGTGACTTCGGTCATGGCTGGGCCTCGACCAGGGCCGTGAGCGGACCCGCGGCGGCGTGCAGGGCCTGTCGCGCCTCGGGGCCCAGGGCGCTGAGCCGGGCGGCGAGCCAATCGTTGCGCCGGCGCCGGGCGTCGGCCAGGGCGGCCATGCCGGCCGGCGTGATGGTCAGGCCCGAGCGGCGGCCATCGGAGGCGTGGCTCAGACGGCTGATCCAGCCGGCGGCCTCCAGGCGCTTGATGTGGGTGCTCATGGCTGGCCGCGACATCTGTTCGGCGTCGGCCAGATCGGAGACGCCGACACCCGGCTGGCGCTTGATCTCCACCAGCAGCAGGACGTCGAGGGCCGAGAGGCCGGCCTTGGCGGCCTCCTGCCGCAGGCGGCGCGACACCCGCAGGAGGGCCGGGCGCAGGAGCTCGGCGAGCTGGTCGGGGTCGAGGGCGGTATCAGGCGACATGAGGCGATCTAGTTAAGTAAGCGAACTATCTATTCGCCTAGATAGACCCCTGGCGCCTCAGGTCAAGGGCGGCGGTGGGCTTTGTCGGGATGGGCCTCGCGCCTTGGTCGCTCAAGCTGGAGCATGGTCCGCCCCTGCGGACGGACTATGCTCCAAGGCGAGGGTCAGGCGGTCGGCTGCGCCGCGATGAGCGCATCGTCGATCTCGTCGGCGCGTCGGGCGGCCGGGCGGTGGAGATGGCGCTCCACATAGGCCTCGAACGCCG
This sequence comes from uncultured Caulobacteraceae bacterium, assembly GCA_937910255.1. GTDB lineage: Bacteria > Pseudomonadota > Alphaproteobacteria > Caulobacterales > Caulobacteraceae > Phenylobacterium. The sequence continues at coordinate 15,198 of CALEOQ010000572.1, forward strand.
GGCGCTTCTCGATCGTGTCGAAATTCATCCCCCAGGACAGGTGGGAGGCGAGATAGAGGTCGGCGGCCGTGAAGCCGTCGCCCACGAGATAGGCGCGATCCTTGACCGCGCCCTCGATGGCGCCCAGCACGTCCTCGATGTGGCCGAAGCCCAGCATGCGGCTCTGCTCGGTCGTGGGTTCGAAGCTCACCGCCTTGGCGCCCACGGCCTGTTCGATCGGACCTGCGCCGAAGAACAGCCAGCGATAATAGGGTCCGCGGAGCTTGCTGTGCGCCGGGGGCGCAAGGCCGGCTGCGGGGAAGGCGTCGGCGAGGTAGGCGCAGATGGCGGCGCATTCGGTGACCACCACCCCGTCGTGAACGATGGCCGGCACCTTGCCCATGGGATTGATGGCCAGATAGTCGGCGGCTTTCGCGTCTCCGGTCTCCCAGCGCAGGATCTTCGTCTCATAGGGTTGGCCGACCTCTTCGAGCATCCAGCGGATGATGCGGCCGCGCGACATGGGGTTGGTGTAGAAAACGAGGTCCGACATGGTTGGGCTCCTATTGATGGCCACCACATAACCGGTGACTGCTGACAGCGACGTGGCAGCAGTCGTTCGCCGCTGAGCTCGGGCGGCGACAATCAGCCGGGCGAGGCCGGGCGCAGGACCGGCGGAACCCAGCCGTCCTCCAGGGTCTTGGCCGGGTGGGAGGCGGTGACATGGCCCATGAAGGGCGGCCAGATGTCGTAGCCGAGCAGGGCCTGGAGCCGGGGCGTCATCTGGCGCACCTGCTCACGGGGGACGCCGAGGAAGTAGTTCTCCTGAGTGCGGGCCCAGGGCTGGCAATACTGGTTGGTCAGGGCCAGGCGCGGCGCCGATGAGCGGTTGGCGCCGCCCCGGTGGAGCATGTGCCCCTGGAAGACGATGGCCGAGCCGGCCGGCATGACCACGGGCTCCAGGCGGCGGGCGGCGTCGGGGTCCTGGCTGAAGGCCGCCACCTCGTCGTCGCTCCACAGATGGCTGCCCGACAGGATGTCGGTGGCGCCGTTCTGGTCGGTGAAGGGATCTATGGCGACGATGACGCTGAGGCTGACCGGGGGACGGGGGCGCGGCAGGCGATAGAAGCCGTCGTCATAGTGGAGGCCCTGGGCGGCCTCGCCGGGCTGGATGGCGATGGCCTGGCTGGCGGTGAGCAGGTAGCCGGGCAGCAGGAAGCGGTCGAGGAGAGCGAGGATGCGCGGGTCTTCCGTCAGGTCCTCGAACACCTTGCCCCGGGCGACCAGGGTATAGACCCGCTCGGTGGCGAAGCCCTCGAAGGCGTTGCGGCCGCGGTGGCCGCCGAGGTGTGGGGCGAGATCCTCGCGGACCTGGGCCAGCGCGGCGTCATCCAGCAGATTGTCCAGGCGGGTGTAGCCGTCCCTGGCCATGCGCGCGGCGTGGGCGTCCAGGTCGAAGGCCGCAGGCGGCGTCGGCAGGTCCATGGCGTGCTCCCGGCAATCGCGCGCCTCTAGATCGGAAGAGCGTCGGGTGGGGAAAGAGTGTAGATCTCGGTGGTCGCCGTGTCACTAAAACAAAAAACCACATCAGC
>CALEOQ010000573.1 GCA_937910255.1 uncultured Caulobacteraceae bacterium
GTTCGGCGATGGACATGTTCTGTCGTGGGGGCTACAATGGAATATTTGTAGAGACGTCGTCCGACGATATTCATACGTTTTTTTTTGAATGATACGGCGCCCACCCAGATCTACACTCTTCCCCTACACGACGCTCTTCCGATCTGCGCACTTCGCGAGCCGGCCCTTGCGGGTGGGCGGGGCGCGCGCCTAGTTTCTCCGCCGATGGTCGGCGACTCCAGGCGCTTCAAGCCTTTGGCGCGTCCGTCTGGGAGCTGAGATGAGCGACTTTTCTTCGGGTGATGCGCCCTTCTCTTCAGGGGATGCGGCCTTCGAGGGCTTTCGGCTGACACGGGAGGCGCCGCGGGTGGTGCTGACCTGGGCCCTGTTCCACCTGATCGTCTCCTTCGTGAGCGCCACGGCCCTCATTCTCCTGGGCGGCGATTTCCTATTGCAGGCCGAGAACGCTGCGGAGATGACCCCGGCCGAGATGGCGGTTTTCATGCGCGACATGGCGCCGGCCTACCTGACCCTGGCTCCCATCGGTCTGTTCGTGGTCTCGGTGGCGGCTGCGGCGGTCTATCGGATCTATCTGCGGCCAGAGGAGGCGGCCGAGCGCGGCTATCTGCGTTTCGGCGCCGATGAAATCCGGCTGATCGGCCTGACCCTCATCTACTATCTGCTGACCATCGGCGGCGTGCTTGCCCTGTCCCTGTTGGCGGCTATCGGCGCGGGCCTCGCCTCCCTGGCGGGGCAGGGCGCCATGGCCCTGGTGGGCGGCGGCATGCTGCTCTTCTTCGGCGGGCTGTGGCTCTATGTGCTGGTGCGCCTGTCCCTGGCGCCGGTCCTGACCTTCGACCAGCAGCGGCTGGTGGTGTTCGGTTCCTGGAGCCTGACCCGCGGGCATTTCTGGCGGATGCTGGGCGCCTATCTGCTGGCGCTCATCTCGATCATTGTGGTCAGTCTGCTGGCCATGGTGATCTTCGCGGCCTTGGCCGGCATCGCCACCGTGGCGACTGGGGGCAGCATGTCGTCCGTGGGCGAGGCCTTCCAGCCCGACTTCAGCTCATTTGGCGCCTATGTCTCGGCCCAGACCGTGCTTTATCTGATGTTCAACGCGGTCCTCACAGCCATCTACTATCCGGTGATCCTCGCGCCGCAGGTGGTCGCCTACCAGGCCTTCCGTCCCGCGCCGGAGGCGCAGGACGGCGGCGTCGAGCTGTCAGCCTAGGCGGTTCAGGCCTGGGCGCTGGGGCGGGCGGTGACCCGCTGATGCCAGGCTGCGAGGTTGGCGTAGTTGGGGTCCATCTCCAGGCCGATCCAGGTGGCGAAGTCCACGGCCGACAGGGCGCAGATGTCGGCAATGGTGAAGTCGTGGCCGGCGATGAAGTCCCGGCAGGCCAGCTCCCGGTCCAGCCACTTCTGAGCCCCGGCATAGGTCTCGCGGTTCGATTCGCCGAAGTCCTTGAACTGGGTCAGCAAGGCGGCGGTATAGGGGTGGGCGTGGCGCCAGTAGTTGCCGATGGGCGTCATCAGCACGAACTCGACCCGGCGAACCCACATGTCCACATGGGCCTTCTCCAGGGCGGTGCGGCCAAACAGCGGCGGCTCAGGATTGGTCTCTTCGAAATAGCGGCAGATGGCGACGGTCTCGGAAATGGTCGCCCCGTCGTCCAGCTCCAGGGTCGGGATCTGGCCCAGCGAGTTCTTGGCCCGATAGTCCGAGGACTTGTGCTCGCGCTTGCGCATGTCGACCGTGGTTTCGGGCAGGTCGATGCCCTTTTCAGCCAGGAAAATACGGACGCGGCGCGGGTTCGGCGCCGGCATGGGCGCGCCGTAGAGGATCATGGGTCAGCTCCAAATCGCTTAAACGAATGAAGCGACGCTATTTCGAACACGCGTTTACGGAAACCCTGACGTAGCGTCAGCCAAGCGCCGGGAGGTCGCGGGCGAGGCCGGACATGACGGCCGCCTCCCAGTCTGCGGGCCAGGCGGCGCCAGTCGCCTGTGCGACCCGGCGGGCGCGTGGCAAAAAACGGTCGCGCAGGTCGCGATTGGCGGCCAGAAGTTCGGCCTTGATCGCCCGCGGCGGGGTCAGCGCCTCCAGCTCTGCGATCTGTTCGGCGGTCAGGAAGGGATAGAGCTTCTTGGCGCCGCCGCGCTCGGCGGGACCGACGCCGTTCTCCTCCAGCATCAGCTCGATCAGCAGCCGGCGCAGATGGCCGACGCCGTCCTGCATCACCACCCACTCCCGCCGTCCGACCGCCACCGGGGCGAGGGAGAGAATGCGCAGGAATTCGGTGACGAGCGCCTCGACGCGCCGCGCGGCAGCCGCTGGATCGGACGGGCGCGCGGGGCGCTCAACCGGACCCTGGCTGGCGTCGCCGAACAGCAGCTTCACGCCCGCAGCGGTCTGGCGGGCGAACTCTTCGGGCGTCGAGAGCACCAGGTCGAACCGAAGCAACTCAGGCGTGGTCCCGTTCACCAGCCGCCCGAACTGGCTCAGGCGCAGGGCTGTGGCGGGCAGGGGGCCGTCCTGGGCCATCAGGTCGCCGAGCAGGCCCGGGATGTCGCCGGCCCCCGCCACCAGGGTGATGTCGATATCGCTCCAGGCGTCGCCACGGCCGGCCCCGAAGCTGCCGGTCAGCCAGGCCGAACCGATGCGCGCCTCGGATCGGAGCGCCGTCTCAAGCGTCTCCAGAAGGGATTGCTGATCCGGCGTCACGGCGAGGGCGCTCCAGGGTTCAGGCGCTCTTGCGGCGGGCCAGGCGGCGCTGTTCGTGGCGATCCAGCACATCCTTGAGATAGCGGCCAGTCCAACTGGCCGGCTGGGCGGCTACGGCCTCGGGCGTGCCCACCGCGACGATCTCGCCGCCGCCGTCGCCGCCCTCGGGACCGAAGTCCAGCAGCCAGTCGGCGGTCTTGATGACGTCGAGATTGTGCTCGATCACCACCAGATCGGAAGAGCACACGTCTGAACTCCAGTCACGTCGTAATCTCGTATGCCGTCTTCTGCTTGAAAAACAAAACACATCTACAACATCCACCGACGATCCCCCCCACACCCCCCACCCTCACACATCACCACGTCTCCCGACCACACCGCAGCTCTACATACTCATATGCAAC
>CALEOQ010000574.1 GCA_937910255.1 uncultured Caulobacteraceae bacterium
GGGCTGTAGAGGAGATGGTTGAGTGCGTGATGGGGTGAGTGGTGGTTTTTTTTTTTCAAGCAGAAGACGGCATACGAGATTACGACGTGACTGGAGTTCAGACGTGTGCTCTTCCGATCTAGCTCGTCCTGGATCGGCTTGGCCAGGATCGACAGCAACTGTCGGTCCAGGAAGTTCAGGACATAGATGAAGCACAGGGCCGCAAGCACCGTCCAGGCCGTGAGGCCTGGACGGGCGGTGACGCCGGCGGCGGGGGAATGCGCCTGGACCGACATCAGTAGACGTACCCGACACGGATGCCGATCGTGCGCGGGCGGACCCGGGCGTAGCGGCTGGCGGTGAAGGCCTCGGGGTGGACATAGGTCACCGACCGGTCGTCAAACAGGTTCTCCACATAGGCGCCGACGGTGAAGTGGTCGAAGGCAGCGGCGACATTGGCGTTCACCACCGTATAGGCGTCGGTGTGGTCGAAGGTCGGGATGGGGACGGTGGGCCGCCCTGGCGTGTTGGGGAAGGTGTTGGGGAAGGACCCCACCCGCTGGACGGAGAACGAGGCGTTGCCTTGTCCCGTCGCGCCGATGGGGAACCGGTAGCTGGTCACCAGCGAGCCCTGGAACCTCGGTCCCGAAAGCCGGACGCCTTCCTCGGCGCCAGAGATGGCCGCTTCCTGGGGCGACAGGTCGTCGACCTCGGAGTCATTGATCGAGCCGGTCAGGGCGACGGTCCAGTTGGGGTGGGGCATGGCCTGCAACTCGAACTCCAGGCCCTGGCTGATGGCCCCGCCGATATTGGTGGCGAACTGGACGGAGTCCGACACCCGGTTGGCCTGGACCTGGATGTCGTTCCAGTCGATCCGGTAGAGGGCCAGATTGGCGTTGAGGCGGCCGTCCAGCCAGCGGCCCTTCAGCCCGACCTCGTAATTGATCAGATTGTCGGAATCCGCCCCGGGCGGAATGATCAGATCGGTGGGATCGACCACGCTGACCCGGCCGGCGAAGGCGTTGACGACCGGCGCGCGGAAGCCGGTGGCCACCGCCCCATAGACCGTCATGTTCGGCCGGGGCCGCCAGGAGAGGCTGAGGCGATAGGAGGGACCCTTCTCCTTGGCCTTGACCCCTTCGGCCGCCACGATCGGCGTGACGGTCAGGGGGCCGGACCTGTTGGCCAGGGCGTTGGTCAGATAGTTGCTGTTATAGCCGCCTTCGGTGAAGGCCTGGGCGTCGATGGAACCGTATCGCAGGCCGCCGGTGATCCACAGATCATCGGTGAAGCGGTAGGTCAGCTCGCCGAAGGCCGCCTTCTCATGGGCGATCGAGTGGTTGTACAGCCGCTGATAATACTCGTCGGGCAGGCCGGTGATGCCGCGGGCGGTCAGGAAATCCGATCGTGAGCGATAGCCGAAGTCCACGTCCCGGCGGCGCTCGAAATAGAAGCCGCCCACCGACCAGTCGAACCGTCCGCCGGAGTCGGAGACCAGCCGCATCTCCTGGACGAAGGTGTCGTCATAGGCGTCGGCGTCGAGCGCGAAGGCGATGGCCTGGGCGAAGGTTCCGGCCAGGTCCACATAGAAGGTCTGGTTGAATTCCGACCAGGTGGACGAACTGGTCAGGCGCGCGCCGTCGAACTGGTATTCGACCGTCACGTTCTGGTTGGTCATCTCGCCGGTGAACAGGTCCGGGCGGTCGGAGATGCGCTTGTCGATCCCCAGGGCCGGGCTGGTCAGCGAGGAATCCTTGGGCTCGCTGTCCTCGTGGGAGGCGGTGAGCCGCACCGAGAGCCGGTCGGTGGGCTCCCACAGCAGGCTGGCCCGCCCGCCCCAGGCCTCCAGCGCATTGGCGCCTTCAATCCCTGTGCCGACATTGTCGATATAGCCCTCTTCGTCACGGCGGAAGCCGACGATCCGCAGGGCGAGCTTGTCCTCGATGAGCGGAATATTGACCATGCCGTTATAGCGCTGACGCAGGGCGTCGCCGTCGGTCATGCCGAAATCCACCAGGGTCTCGGCCTCGAAGGCCGCCGGGTTGGGCTTCTTGGTCAGGATGCGCAGGGCGCCGGCCAGGGAGCCCGAACCGAACAGGGTGCCCTGGGGCCCGCGCAGGAATTCGATCCGCTCCACATCGAACAGGGTGGGATCGAGGATGGTCGAATTGCCGTTCGACGAGATCGGCAGCTCGTCGATATAGATCGCCACCGTGCTCTGCAGGTTGGCGTTGTAGCCGTTGGTGGAAATGCCGCGGGCGGTGAAATTGTTGAAGTTGGCGCTGGCCCGGTTCAGCACGACGCCCGGCGTTTCGTAGGCCAGGCCCTCATAGCCGACGATGCCCTTACGGTTCAGCTCCTCCTGAGACAGCGTCGTGATGCTGAGCGGCACATCCTGCAGCCGCTCTTCGCGTCGGGTGGCGGTGACGATGACCTCCTCGACCACCGCTGCTTCGCCCTGGGTGCGCGTGGCCGTCGTTTGCGCCACGGCCGTCGTCGAAGCCCCCGCGCACGCGACCGCGCACGCTGAGGCGAGAAGATACGCCCTCATTTGATGTCCTCCCTCGACGTCGGTCATGAGCGCCGACGTTCGGGCGGATGGGGGCATGATCAGATCAGCGAGTCAATATTCACTCTCAAGAGGGTGAATAACTAGGTTCCGCGAATTTCCGAGGACATGACCCACGCGACCTCATCCGAGTCGGCGCGGGCGTTGAGGAAATTCGATTGGAGTGACCGCGGCCCGCCGCGCGCCGGCTGTCATGCCGACAGGGTCGTGCGATCCCCGTTTCGTTCGTTATCCGAGGGAGGCCGCAGGGACTGTTCGGGGATCAGTCCCCGCTCGGCGGAGACCCGCACCGCATCCCGCCTGCGGCTGACGCCGATCTTTCGGAACACCGACTTCAGGCGGTACTTCACCGTGTCGGGGGACATGCCGATGATCCGGGCGATCTCCTTATTGGAGCGCCCCTGGCTCAGATAGTAGAGCACGTCGCCTTCGGCGGCTACGGTCGACATTTCTGCCTGGGCTCGAGCCTGGCCAAGCTGGAACTTCGAGTCTTCTTTGAGGAAGTGTTGCCCCGGCTACCCGACCTCGAACTGGCCCCGGACGCCAAGCTCGAGCTTCGGCCCTCGAACTTCATCGCCGGTCTCGAAGAGATGCAGGTACGATTCGCGCAGACGGCGTAGCCCCGGACCCTGGCGCCTCAGTCTGTGGCTGCCGCCTCGGTGCTCGACGCAGCCCTTGAATACGCCGGGCAAATCGTGACCGGCAACGGCGGGTACGCCTTCAGCGAATCGTCTTCGGCGGCCTTTCCGCAGCGGTAGAAATCGCTGCCCTTTGCGCTGGTGAGTTTTCGCGCGTGAGAGCAACTGAAGCACAAGCCCACTTCGCGTTCGGATTGCGATCCCAACGTCTTTCGTCCTGCGCTGTTTCGAGCTTCGTCGTCCACCGGTTCCATCACACCTACAGGTTGATCCCGCGCTGCGCGATCGAGCTTATCGTCGCGCCGCCCAGCTTGCCGCCCGCGAAATCACGACCCTGCCAATCCGCTAGTCTTGCCCCATGTCCCAAGCAGCGCTCGTTCTCTGCGGAGGCTTTTCGGAACGCATGGGCCGCGACAAGGCCAGCCTGCCCTTCGGCGGCGAAACGCTGCTCGAACGCATCGTCGGGATCGTCTCGCCCTGCGTCGATGAAGTCTGGCTCGTCGCCCGGGAGGGACAGGAGATCCCTTCCAACCGAAATCTGCAACTTCAAGTGGCCCGGGACCCCGCCGAGGGCCTCGGTCCCCTGGCCGGATTGACCGCGGGACTGCGCGCCGTTTCTGCCGAACGCGCGTTCGTCGTTTCTTGTGACCTCCCCCTGCTCCAAGAGAAACTCGTGCGAGGTCTGCTCGAGCTCGCGACCGGTTTGCGTGCCGCGATTCCCACCGTCGACGGTCACTACGTCCCCACCTGCGCGGTCTACTCGACATCCCTCGTCCCGGAACTCGACGGGTTGCTCGCCGCCGGTGAGCGGCGACCCCGGGCGATTCTGAAGCTCCCGGGCGTGAATGCGATCAGTGAAGACGAAATCAGGGCGTTCGATCCCGAGTTGCAGAGCTTTCGAGACTGCAACACCCCCGAGCGCTACCGCGAAGCTCTCGAGCTTGCGGGCTACCCAACTGCAGGCTGAATCTTGTCAATTGCCCCGGAGTCAGCAAGCATGTCCCCAGCATGAATCCGGCGGGCACACGCCCCCCCCCCCCACGCCCCCAGCCAACAGCTTGCGGTCTGGTGTTGGACAAAACGATCGTCTCAACTGTAGTCGGGGCCGTATCTCTGCCCCCCCCCTCCCCTGCATACCACGCACCGCGCCGCCCC
>CALEOQ010000575.1 GCA_937910255.1 uncultured Caulobacteraceae bacterium
GGGTTAAGGGATGAAGTTGAAAATGGAAAGGGGGAGAGCAGTTCGATGAGCGTGTGTAAGATATATCTTGGGTGGCTTGTTTTTTTTTTCAAGCAGAAGACGGCATACGAGATTACGACGTGACTGGAGTTCAGACGTGTGCTCTTCCGATCTCGAGCCAGACCCCCCGGCAGGTGGGGCACATGTCGAACTGCACGCCGGAGCGATCCACGGTCTGCATGGGGCTGTTGTCATTGGGGCATAGGAGCAGGGGCATCGAGACGTCCTTCTGAACGACGGAGGCGCGATGGCGACCAAGGACCCTGCGACCTCACGTGGTGATGTGATGCGTCCGACATCGTGAGCGCCGACCTTCGTCAGCGTCACCAGAGGGGCCCGGTCCGCATCCCTGAGATGGGCGATGATCGCGTCGCGGGCAAGGGCCCGTCGTGCGCAAGTCTTGCCCTTGGTCCCGACGGTGCGAAAAAGGGCCGGACGCCCGGGGAAGGAGACCAAGCGTGATCGTGCTGACCGACGTCCTTGGCCCCCAACAGGCGATCGAGGCCCGCAAGACCCTGGAGGCCGCCCCCTTCCGGGACGGACGGGCCACGGCCGGCGCGGCCGCCGAGGCGGTCAAGACCAACACCCAGGCCCGGGGTGACGATCCCGGCGTCGTGGCCCTGGCCCGTCGGGTGCGGCTGGCGCTGGAGGCCCACCCGACGATGCGCGCCCTGGTGCGGCCCACCCGTTGGTCGACCCTGATCTTCTCCCGTTATGGGCCTGGCCAGCAGTACGGCCTGCATGTGGACAATGCCGGCATGCATGACGCCTGCGGGGCGCCGCTGCGCACCGACTTCAGCTTCACCCTCTTCCTCTCCGACCCCGAGGCCTATGCGGGGGGTGAGCTGGTCGTCCAGGACCTGTCAGGCGAGCGAACGTTCCGGCCGGCGGCCGGCGGGGCGGTCCTCTATCCCACGGGCGCCCTGCATCGGGTGGCGCCCGTCACCCGAGGGGAGCGGCTGGCCTGCGTCGGCTGGGTCCAGAGCCAGATCCGGCGGGCCGATCAGCGGGAGCTGCTCTACGACCTGGAGCGCGCCCGAGCCGACCTTCCCCCCAGCGACGCCTCTCTGCTGCTCGACAAGTCGATCGGCGGCCTCCTGCGCATGTGGGGCGAGGACTAGGCCAGGCCCTCTTGACGCAACGGCACACATTGGCTTGAGGGCCGAAAACTGACAGGTCTTCGCCCAAAGCCATCGCCAAGGTCTCCAGGGGTTCCACATGCAGTTTGACGACGTCGTTCTCGGTCGCCGCAGCATCCGCGGCTACAAGCCCGATCCGGTGCCCAAGGAGCTGATCGAAGAGGTCCTCCGCCTGGCCATGCGGGCGCCGTCGTCGATGAATACCCAGCCCTGGAACTTCTATGTCATCACCGGCGAGCCGCTGAACCGGATCCGGGCCGGCAACACCGAACGGATGGTGGCCGGCGTGCCCCAGTCGCGGGAGTTCCGCACCGGCCAGGCCTTCGAGGGTCCGCACCGGGACCGCCAGGTGGGCGTGGCCAAGCAGCTGTTCGCCGCCATGGGCATCGCCCGCGAGGACAAGGAGATGCGCCAGGACTGGGTGCTGCGCGGCTTCCGTCAGTTCGACGCGCCGGTCTGCATCATCGTCACCTATGACCGGGTGCTGGACGGCAGCGACGACACGCCCTTCGACTGCGGCGCGGTGACCACGGCCCTGGTCAACGCCGCCTGGTCCCGCGGCCTGGGCGCGGTGATCAACAGCCAGGGCATCATGCAGTCGCCGGTGGTCCGCGAACACGCCGGCATCGCCGATGACCAGGTGATCATGAAGAGCATCGCGCTGGGCTGGCCCGACGAGACCTTCCCGGCCAACGCCGTGGTGTCCGAGCGCAAGTCGGTGGGGGAGGCCACCACCTTCGTGGGCTTCGACGATTAGGCCGACATAACAGGCCGCCCCTGTCGGATCGATCTGAGCGCCGACGTCCTTGGGGCGAGGCGCCGCCCACCGGCGCGCCGCATCAGGATGGAGCGTGCCATGGGCGAACTGGTCCTCACGACCTTTGACTGGGTTCCGGAGGTTCCCCGGGGCTATGTGCGCGATCTGCGTGTCCGATGGGCGCTGGAGGAGGCGCAGGCGCCCTACCGCGTGGAGGGCGTGCCGTTCAGCGGCCGGGACGCCGACCATTTCGCCCACCAGCCCTTCGGTCAGGTCCCCTGGCTGACCGATGGCGACCTCTCGCTTTTCGAGAGCGGGGCGATCCTTGTCCATCTCGGCGAACAGAGCGAGGCGCTCATGCCAAGGGACCGGGCCGGCCGCAGCGCGGTGCTGGAATGGACCTTCGCGGCGCTGAACTCCGTCGAGATGGCGAGCCTGCCCTGGACGATCTTTCAGTTTTCCGGCGAGACCGGCGACGCGCCGGGCTGGAAGCGCCTGGACGCCTTTCTCACCGCCCGCCTGGACCATCTTGAGCCGGTGCTCGCCGGGCGCGAATGGCTCGCCGGCGGCTTTTCCATCGCCGACATCCTGATGGCCGACGTCTTGCGCCTGGTTGATCGTTTCGATGGCCTGGCCAGGCATCCGGCCTGCCGGGCCTATGTGGCCCGCGCCACGATCCGTCCGGCCTTCGCCAAGGCCCATGCCGACCAGATGGCCTTCTTCGCCGCCGCCGACTGAGCCTGGATGGGCCGGGCGGGGCGATGGGACCGCACAGCCGATGACCTGGCAGGTCGTTGCGGGCGCGGACTGGGACGCGGAGCCTGGGGGTCTCAACAGACCTCAGGAGACCCCCATGACCCATCCCTCGCCCCTCGACGTCGTTCGCCCGTTCATGCGAGCGTTGGAGCAGCTGGACTATGAGGCGGCGATGATTTTCGTCGCCGACCACTGCGCGTATGTGAACCCCCCGCCCTTGCCCGTGGCGCACGGGCCGGCCGGCGTTCGCAGCGTGCTGGAGCCCTTCTTCGCGCCGACTCTGCGCAATGAGTTCAAGCTGCTGCGGCAAGCCGAGCACGGCTCGACGGTCTTCGTCGAGCGTCTGGACCGCCATCAGCTGGCCGACAGATGGGTCGAACTGCCGGTCACCGGGGTCTTCGACGTCCAGGACGGCAAGATCGCCTATTGGCGCGACTATTTCGACGCCGCGTGGATCCTGTCGGAATGGCCCGCCGGCTAGCCGTGTCGGCGCATCCTTGTCGAATCCCGCGGCATGCCGGAAGATTCCGGCGGCCGCGGGCGAGCGCCGTCCGCGCTTTTTCAAAGAGCTTTCCCACCATGACTTCGACGGACGACGCGCACGAGGACGGGGGTGGATTCGATGTCGACGACTGGGGGCGCCTGACGGCGTTCACCGGCGCGGTGGCGACCCTGGACGACGTCCAGGCCCGCCGGGCGGTGTTCGCCCTTGGGGACACCCGCGAGCCCGCAGTCATCGACATGGAGCTGCCCCAGCCGGTGATCTGGTGGGAGGATGAGGGCGCCCAGGCCGCCGTGGCCGTTCAGGCGGAGTCCCATGTGGGGTCCGACGGCGAGGCCATGGAGGTGCTGGGCCTGATCCTGCCGGACGGGGACTCCGCGGTCGCCCTGCTGGAGGATGTGGACCTGGTCGATGACACAGACCCGACCTGGCGCGACCTGGTGGAAAACGCCGTCAGCCCGGACGACGCCACGGACGACTGAAATCTCGCCTCTTGAAATGTCGGCCTGGGCTAAGACCGATCGTCCTTCGAGCGACCGGCCGGAAGCCTCCGGCCAGGATGTGCGATCCACGATGGAGGACGAGCGATGCGGGTGATGGTTTTCGTGAAGGCGACGGACGACAGCGAAGCCGGCGTCATGCCCCCCAGCGAGCTGCTGGAAGACATGGGTCGCTTCAACGAAGCGCTGGCCGACGCCGGAATCCTGCTGGGCGGCGACGGGCTGAAGCCCACCTCGAAGGGCAAGCGGGTGCGGTTCGATGGAGCCAGCCGGATCGTCATGGATGGCCCCTTCGCCGAGACCAACGAGGTCGTCGCCGGCTATTGGCTGTGGGAGGTCAAGGACATGGACGAGGCCATCGCCTGGGTGAAACGCTGCCCCAATCCCATGCCCGGCCCCAGCGAGATCGAGATCCGCCCGCTCTACGAAATGTCCGACTTCGACGAGATCATGACGCCCGAAGCCGCCGACGTGCACGGTCGCGTGGCCTCCAAGCTGGCCGGGGGCTGAAGGGGAGATCGGAAGAGCACACGTCTGAACTCCAGTCACGTCGTAATCTCGTATGCCGTCCTCTGCTTGAAAAAAAAAAACACCCCCACCCCCCCCCCCCCCTCTCCCACCCACGCCCGTCACGGACGATAA
>CALEOQ010000576.1 GCA_937910255.1 uncultured Caulobacteraceae bacterium
GATGGCGTGATGGTGGTGATTGTGTTTTTTTTTTTTTCAAAGCAGAAGACGGCATACGAGATTACGACGTGACTGGAGTTCAGACGTGTGCTCTTCCGATCTCCGACAAAGGCTTCCAGGCCTGGCGCAAGGCGCAGCCCGCGTCGGCCTGAGGAGCATCTGACCGGCTTATATCGCTATAGGTGGCGTGACGCCGCGCGCCGACCCCAATCCCTAGCGGCCTGAGTCGCGTCATGGCGGACTCGTTTCCGGAACCTCGTCAACCGCCCGAATCGGCCCTTTTTGTCCAAAAGGGTGCCATTCCAAGCCTTTAGGAATCGTCAGACTCACTGAACGCTGGCGTCGACTGAGTCGCGTCGCGGACCCTCCGCGCGCGCCTGGTCGCCTCAGAGGACTTCATCTTGACCTAGACGAGACCCCTAAACGGCGAGAGCCCCCCGTTGGCGCGGGAGGCTCTCGGAAATCGCAGGCGCCGTGTGGTAGCGGCTTGATTTGATCGAGTAAGCCTAAGCGGCGCTTTTTGCGTCGTCAAGGCCTCGAACAGGAGACCTATGGTCTTTTGCCTGCCGGTTTCGCCGCCGCGGAACGGCCTCGTCCCAGCCAGGAAGGGACGAGATGCGAACGGCCTTATCAGGCGACGACTGGCGACCAGGTTTCGCCAAGCGCGCGCCCAACTTTGACGCGGTCTGCGCCCAGGCGCGGGCTTGGCGCTGGCAGGTCGGCGTCTCCGTCGCGCGGATCGCCGCGGCGGTGCTGAAGGGCACGCCCATACTCACGGTGCAGCAGCGGATGACGCTGTTGCTCTATGTCGAGCACCTCAACCAGGACCGGCTCGAACAGGACGTGGCTACCGTTTGGCCGGGGACCAGTCTGATCGCTGACTATCTAGGCTGCACCGAGAGCAATGCCAGGGCCCACAGGCGCGCCCTGGAGGCCGCCGGCTTCATGGTTCGCGACTACACCCGCGCCAATCGGCCGGCTGGCGTCGAGGCCTACGACCTCGCTCCCCTCGTGGCTCGACTGGACGAATTGGAGGCGGCGGACCTTGCTGTCCGGGAAGCTGCTCAGGCCCGGAGGGCCGCCTATTCTGAACCGGTCGTCTTCAATGAAAGAACTACCGCCCGGGCGCCAAGATTCACTCACCTAGAACAGTCCCATCAAAACGCCAGTTCTTCTGTACAACGAAAGGACGCGCCTCCAGCGCGACATCAATCCAATCAGCGGCGGTCTACGCCCGCCGAGAACGGCACGACCACGAAATCCTCGGGCCAACGTCACGGCACCGGAACGGACAGCGCCATTTGCTCTCCGGAGAGAGCAAGCGGTTTCTCCAGCGCCTTTTCTGAGGGGTCAGCGTCTGCGGAAATGGTCCGCCAGGAGCTTAGGGCCGCCTTCCAGGTCTCTCCGCGCATCGCCGCGCTGGTCGGGCCTGCGGCGGTCGCCGACCCGGCCAGCGTGACGCCGGCTGATCTTGCGCGGGTGGCGGCCGCCGTCGATGAGCTGTTGCCCGAACGGGAGCGCAACAACGACCAGACCTTCGCCTGGGCTTTGAAGCGGCATGGGGTGCGCGCCGTCGCCATGCTGGCGATCGCCATCGAGGACCCGGACGTCCGTAGCCCATGCAAATACTTCGGACGGATGGCCTCCTACGAGCCGAAGGGCGCGCCTGACCTGCGGCTCAACTTCGCCCGGGTGCTCAAGGCCAAGGGTGACATTCCGCCGCCCGAACCGCCGCCGACCCTGATGGCCGCGCCGGGTATCGACGATCCCGTCTGGCAGAAAATCGAGGCGCCGTTGCGCCGGCTGGTCCGCGAAGGCTCCTATGGCAGCTGGTTCAGCCGGGTGGGTTTCCACGGGATCGATGACGGTGTGCTGACCCTGTCGACGCTCAGCCAGATCGCCGCCGATCGGATCAAGCGCGACTACGTCGATGCGATCCTACATGCAGCCGAGGTCGCGGAGGTCTTCGTCGACCGGGTGATTGTCACCCTGCGCAAGGATCGGCGATGATCCGGCGCTTAGGAGTCCTAGTCCTGGCCGCCGGTCTGGCGGCGGCTTCCCCGGCCGAGTTCACCGGGCCGGCCCGGGTCGTCGATGGCGACACCTTCAGCATCGGCGCCGAGCGGGTCCGGCTATGGGGCGTTGATGCGCCCGAAGGCCGGCAGGTCTGCCAGGATGCGAAGGGCCAGCGTTATGCCTGCGGCGACGCCGCGCGCGACCAGCTCGTCGGCTTGATCGGCGGCCGGATCGTGCGCTGCGAAATCCGGGACCGCGACCCCTATGGCCGCGCCGCCTCACGCTGCCAAGCCGGCTCGACCGATCTCGGTGGGGCCATGGTTCGGGCCGGGTGGGCGGTCGACTACGCCCAGTTCAGCCGCGGTGCCTATGCGTCGGCCGAGGCTGAGGCGCGCCGAGCCCGGCGCGGCCTTTGGGCTGGCCGCTTCGAGACGCCCTCGAGCTGGCGAGCTGAGGAACGGCAAGCGCGACCGGCTCCGGCCGGGCCACCCCAGGCCGGCTGCATGATTAAGGGCAATATCAACGCCAAGGGTCGGCGGATCTTCCACATCCCGGGCCAGGAGGACTATGCGGCAACACGCATCGACACGGCGCGGGGCGAGCGTTGGTTCTGTTCCGCGGTTGAGGCGCAAGCCGCCGGTTGGGTTGCGGCAAAGCGCTGATCCTTAAGAGGATTTTGTTAGTTCCCGCTTGCGCCATGTGCAGACTTCTAGCGCCCCAGCGGAGACCCAACTCTCGCCCTGGAGGCCCGCGGATCGCCGCTGCGCTCCGCTGACAGCGCCTGGATCAAGGGGCAACCAGCGTCGTGGCCCGCGTCGCAGGCGCGGACGGACTCGGCCAGCGCGCGCTCCATGCGCCTGAGGTCGGCGATCCGCGCACGCACGTCCTTCAGATGCGCCGCCGCCAGGTCTCGCACCTCGGCGCACGAGGCCTCGCCCCCGACTGCAAGCCCCAGCAGCGCGCGCACCTCGTCCAGCGTGAAGCCCAGTTCGCGGGCCCGGCGCACGAAGCCAAGCCGGCCCACGTCCTCAGCCCCATAGCTCCGGTAGCGTCCGCGACGCGGCGGGGCGGGCAGCAGGCCGATCCGCTCGTAATAACGGATCGTTTCGATGTTGCAGCCGGTGCGGCGCGAGAGTTCGCCGATGGGTATCGCAGTATCCGCCATGTGGGGCCTTCCGATTAGGGCTTGAGTCTGTAGTCGCTACAGATGGCATCGTGGGCGGCATGACGCTAGGAGACGGCATGACAGTGAGCAGCGGGCGGCCGGTCCGACGAGAAGGACAGGGCGGCAAGCCCATCGAGACCGGCCTGAGCTGGGCCGCGGTCGCCGCTGCGGCGCCGGCCGTGGTCGCCTCGGCCGCGTTCTGCGTCCTGCCGATGTCGCCGGCGCCGGCCGGCCTGCGCCTGGGTGGTCTGACCTGCGACCGGACCAGCCCCGTGGTGGGCACGAGTCTAGATCACGCTGCCCGCCCGGCACATCGCTACGGCACGTCCCTCCGCACGTCC
>CALEOQ010000577.1 GCA_937910255.1 uncultured Caulobacteraceae bacterium
GGGCAGTCGGAGTTGGGTGTTGGAAGGGATGTGTGACATGGCAGAGTGTGCAGCCTGATTAGTTATAGACACTGTACTATTTTTTTTTTTAATGATAAGGCGACCACAGAGATCTACACTCGTTCCCTACACGACGCTCTTCCGATCTCCAGGGTCATCCATGACCTGTGCGGCATCGAGCGCGGCTACATGACCACCATCCATTCCTACACCGGCGACCAGCCGACGCTGGACACCATGCACAAGGACCTCTACCGCGGCCGGGCCGCGGCCATGTCCATGATCCCCACCTCCACCGGCGCGGCCAAGGCCGTGGGCCTGGTGCTGCCGGAGCTGGCCGGCAAGCTGGACGGCTCCTCGATCCGCGTGCCGACCCCCAATGTCTCGGTGGTCGACCTGAAGTTCGTGCCGGGTCGTTCGGTGACCAAGGACGAGATCAACGCCGCCCTGCAGGCCGCCGCCGACGGCGCCATGAAGGGGGTCCTGGCCACCTCCAACGATCCGCTGGTCTCCATCGACCTGAACCACATCGCCGCCTCTTCCACGGCCGCCCTGCCCCAGACCCAGGTGATCGAGGGCCAGCTCGGCCGGGTCCTGTCCTGGTACGATAACGAGTGGGGCTTCTCGACGCGGATGAGCGACACTGCGCTTGCCATGGCCAAGCTGATCTAATCGGCTCCCCGGACGTTCGCCTTCAAGGCCGATGCGCCCGGGTTCCGGCCCGGGCGCGGCCCGCCGCCCACGCCCTGACCGCTGGAAGCCGATGACCTTCAAGACCCTCGACGACGCCGACCTGAAGGGCCAGCGCGCCCTGGTGCGGGTGGACTTCAATGTGCCGATGCATGAGGGCGAGGTGTCCGACGACACCCGCCTTCAGGCTGCGGTCCCGACCATCCAGAAGCTGCGCCAGGGCGGCGCCAAGGTGGTGCTGCTCGCCCACTTCGACCGCCCGAAGGGCAAGGTCGTGCCCTCGATGAGCCTGGAGCCCATCGTCCCGGCCCTGGCCAAGGTGCTCGGCGTGCCGGTGGCCTTCGCCGCCGACTGTGTCGGCGAGGCCGCTGCTGCTGCGGTGGACGCCCTGGGGTCCGGCGACGTGCTGCTGCTGGAGAACGTCCGCTTCCACGCCGGCGAAGAGGACAACGACCCCGCCTTCGCCAAGGCCCTGGCCGCCAATGGCGACCTTTATGTGAACGACGCCTTCTCGGCCGCGCACAGGGCCCACGCCTCCACCGAGGGCTTGGCCCACGTGCTGCCCGCCTTTGCCGGCGAGCAGATGCGCCTGGAGCTGTCAGCCCTGGACAAGGCGCTGGGCAAGCCCGAGCGCCCGGTCCTCGGCATCGTCGGCGGCTCGAAGGTCTCGACCAAGCTCGACCTGCTCAGCCACCTGGTGACCAAACTCGACAAGCTGGCCATCGGCGGCGGCATGGCCAACACCTTCCTCTACGCCCAGGGCCACGATGTCGGCGCGTCTTACTGCGAGAAGGACATGGCTGAGACTGCGCGGGACATCATCCGCCTGGCCGGCCAGCACAACTGCAAGCTCTTCCTGCCCCTGGACATCGTGGTGGCCGAGAAGATGGCGCCGGGCGCGCCGGCGAGGGTCCGCACCCTGGGCGCCGTGGACGAGCACGAGCGCATCCTCGACGCCGGCCCAGAGACGATCGAGCGCCTCTGCCGAGCGATGGACAATTCCAAGACCCTGATCTGGAATGGCCCGCTGGGCGTTTTCGAGATGCCGCCCTTCGACAAGGCGACCGTTTCAGCAGCGAAACACGCCGCCGAACTGGTGAAATCCGGTCGACTGGTGGCTGTAGCCGGCGGGGGTGATACAGTGGCGGCCCTAAACGCGGCCGGTTGCGCGGAAGACTTCACCTTCGTCTCGACCGCCGGCGGCGCGTTCCTTGAATGGATGGAAGGCAAGACCCTGCCCGGCGTGGCGGCTCTGAGCCAGTAAGAGACAAAGAGAGAAACGGACGGATACGGCGATGGCCCGGATTACCCTCAGACAGCTTCTCGATCACGCCGCCGAGCACAGCTATGGCGTGCCGGCGTTCAACATCAACAACATGGAACAGGGCCTGGCGATCATGGAGGCCGCCGACGCGGTCAATGCGCCGGTCATCATCCAGGCCAGCCGCGGCGCGCGCTCCTACGCCAACGACATCGTGCTGAAGCACCTGATCGACGCCCTGGCTGAGATGTATCCGCACATCCCGATCTGCATGCACCAGGACCACGGGAACAACGAGGCCACCTGCGCCACGGCGATCCAGTTCGGCTTCACCTCGGTGATGATGGACGGCTCGCTGAAGGGCGACGGCAAGACGCCCGCCGACTACGACTACAACGTCAAGGTCACCAAGAACGTCGTGGACATGGCCCACTGGGTCGGCGCCTCGGTTGAGGGCGAGCTCGGCATCCTGGGCAGCCTGGAAACCGGCGAAGGCGAAAAGGAAGACGGCCACGGCTTCGAAGGCAAGCTGGACCACGCCCAGCTGCTGACCGATCCCGACCAGGCGGTCGAGTTCGTGAAGGCCACCGAGGTCGATGCGCTCGCCATCGCCATGGGCACCAGCCACGGCGCCTACAAGTTCACCCGCCAGCCGGACGGCGACGTCCTGGCCATGAACGTGATCGAGGAAATCCACCGCCGCCTGCCCAACACCCACCTGGTGATGCACGGCTCATCCTCGGTGCCTCAGGACCTGCAGGACGTCATCAACCAGTATGGCGGCCAGATGCCTCAGACCTGGGGCGTGCCGGTGGAAGAGATCCAGCGGGGGATCAAGCACGGCGTGCGCAAGATCAACATCGACACCGACAACCGGATGGCCATGACCGGCGCCATCCGCAAGGTGTTCGCCGAGAACCCCGGCGAGTTCGATCCGCGCAAGTATCTGAAGCCCGCCATGGACGCCATGAGCGCCGTGGTCCGCCAGCGCTTCGAGGAATTCGGCACCGCCGGCTGGGCCGACAAGATCAAGCCCCTGCCGCTCTCGGTCATGGCCAAGCGCTACGCCGCCGGCGAACTGGACCCCAAGATCGGCGTGACCCGCCAGGCCGCCGAATAGGCGGGCTTGGGAGAACAGGCCTGAAACGACAAACGCCGGCCAGGTTCCCCTGGCCGGCGTTTTCATGTGTCCGAGCGGAGAGCCTCAGCCCTCCATGTCGCCCATGGCGCTCTGCATGTAGTTGGCCTCGCCGAGGGACTTCATCAGCATCAGCTGGGTTTCCAGATAATCGATGTGCTCCTCGGTATCGCTGAGGATCTCCCGCAGCAGCTCGCGCGAGACATAGTCGGCGACGCCTTCGCAGAGCTTGATGCCCTCGATCAGGGTGACCCGGCCGCCGGTTTCGACCGCCAGGTCGGACTCCAGGCATTCGCCGACGCTTTCGCCGACCTTCAGCTTGTGCAGGTCCTGCAGGTTGGGCAGGCCCTCGAGGAACAGGATGCGGTTGATGAGCTTGTCGGCGTGCTTCATTTCGCCGATCGACTCTTCATAGACGATCTTGCCCAGGCGGCGCAGGCCCCAGTTCTCGAACATCCGCGCGTGGAGGAAATACTGGTTCAC
>CALEOQ010000578.1 GCA_937910255.1 uncultured Caulobacteraceae bacterium
GCGAGACCTCTTCCTGCAGCTCCTTCAGGCGTTCCTGCGGGTCTTCCACCAGGTCCCACTTGGCCAGGACGAAGACCAGGGCGCGGCCCTCGCGCTCCACCAGGTCGGCGATCTGCAGGTCCTGGATTTCCAGCGGGTGGGTCGCATCCATCACCAGCAGCACCACCTCGGCGAAGGTGATCGCCCGGATCGTGTCGTGGGTGGAGAGCTTTTCGAGCTTCTGCTGGACCTTGGCCTTGCGGCGCAGACCGGCGGTGTCCACCAGGCGGATGGCGCGATCGTCCCACACCCAGTCGACGGGGATGGAGTCCCGCGTGATCCCGGCCTCAGG
The DNA here is from genome assembly GCA_937910255.1 of uncultured Caulobacteraceae bacterium. Taxonomy (GTDB): domain Bacteria; phylum Pseudomonadota; class Alphaproteobacteria; order Caulobacterales; family Caulobacteraceae; genus Phenylobacterium. Next base: position 332 of record CALEOQ010000578.1, read on the forward strand.
CCCTGTGAGCAGGCGCTCTTCGCCGATCAGGCGGTTGACCAGGGTGGACTTGCCGGCGTTGGGGCGGCCGACGATGGCCAGTTGGACGGGCTTTTCGCCCCCCTCGTCCTCGTCCTCGCCGGCTTCGGGCGCAATGGCGATCACGGCGGCATAGAGATCGGCCATGCCCTCTCCGTGTTCGGCCGAGACGGGGATGGGTTCGCCAAAGCCCAGGCGGAAGGCGTCGAGGGTTCCGTCGTCGCCCTGGCGGCCCTCGGCCTTGTTGGCCAGCAGGATCACCGGCTTGCTGGATTTGCGCAGCAGTTCGCCGAACACCTCGTCCATCGGCGCCACGCCCTCGCGGGAATCCATGACGAACAGGATCAGGTCGGCCTCTTCGATGGCCAGTTCGGTCTGGCGGCGCATGCGCGCCTCGAGGCTTTCGTCGGTGACGTCCTCGAACCCGGCGGTGTCGATCAACTCCAGGTCGATATCGCCCAGACGTCCGGTGGCGAACTTGCGGTCGCGGGTGACGCCGGGCAGGTCGTCGACAATGGCCAGCTTGCGCCCGGCCAGACGGTTGAAAAGTGTCGACTTGCCCACATTAGGACGGCCGACGATCGCGATCTTGAGCGGCATAGGCGCTCCCTGGCGCGCTGGAACCCGGCCCGACCCAAGGGTCGAACCGGGTGGAGAATGGAATGATGTGACGCCTGCAGCCCGACGACGCAACCGTCGCCTTGGGTGGCAGGCCTAGCGCAGGGCGATCAGTTGGGCGTTGTCTGTCGCCACATAGATCATCCCGCCGACGGCGATGGGATCGACGAGGACCGAGCCGCCGAGGTCCAGCCGGCGTTCGACCTCGCCGGTCTTGGGGTTCAGCACCGCCATATCGCCGGACGACGACGCGACCACCAGCTTGTTGGAGGCCAGCAGGGGGCTGGTCCACAGAGGCTTTGGCGCGACCGTGCCGCCGATCCCGAAGATGCCGCCGGTCTTGCGTTGTTCGACGCCCTCGTTGAGGTCGCGGATCCAATAGACCTGGCCACTTTCGCGAGAGATGCAGATCACTTCGCCAGCCTTGGAGACGACGAACACCACGTCGCCCGCAGGCCAGGGGGTCGTCACGCCGGTGACCGGCAGGGTCCAGCGGGGCGCGCCGGTGCGCAGGTCGACGGCGGCGAAGGCGCCCGAATGGCTGACGGCGTAGACGTCGCCGCGATAGATGACCGGCCGTCCGACGATGTCGCGGATTTCCGACAGGGCGTTGGTGCGGCTGGCTCGCGAGAGGCCTTCATTCCACAGGTCGTTGCCGTTGCCGCTGCGCAGGGCCACCAACTCGCCGGAGCTGAACGAGGCCACCACGGTGTCGCCGGACACGGCGGGACTGGAGGCGCCGAGGATGCGGGCCGGTTCGCTGAGCGCCTGATAGGTCCAGCTCGGCGCGCCGGTGGCGGCGTCATAGGTCAGCAGGGTGTTGTCGAGGGCCACGGCCATCACGCGGCCGGCGGTCACGGTCGGCGCCGCGTGGATCGGCTGTTCGGTCTCGCTGCGCCAGTCGACGGCGCCGGTGGCGGCGTCCAGCTGGGCCATGAACCGATAGCCCGAGGTCACGTAGAGCTTGCCGTCGGCCAGGGCGAGCCCGCCGCCGAAGCCTTCGCGCTCCTCGCGTCGGGTGGGCTCGAGATTGGAGTCCCAAATCACCTGGCCCGACTTGGCGTCGATCGCCGACACCGTGGCGCCGCCGTCCATCACATAGATGCGGCCGTCGGCGGCGACCAGCGGGGCCATGACGTGGTGACCGCGGCCCGAGCCCTGGCCAAAGCCGCGCCGCCAGGCGACGTCGAAGGCGACCGGCGCTTCGACATGTTCGGGCGCCTGCTCCAGATTGCCGCCGGGCAGCGGCCAGGCCGTACGGCTGTAAGGCGTCGGCAGGAAGAAATCAGCGCCGCGCAGCGTGTCCGACACGTTCAAGGTGTCGTCGAAGGCGATGACCGAGATGCGTTCGCCCTCGCCCGCAACCTCCTGCGGCCCGTCGTCCCGGTCAAAAGGATTGAGGCGATTGATGGTCGAGCAGCCGCTGAGCGCGACCGTGCCGGCCAGCAGCACGGCGACCATCGGGAGACGGGAAGAGATCATTGCGAAGCGGAACCTTGCTGCTGCGAAGCCCCATCGGAGGCCGCATCGTCAGAATCGGTGTCAGGAAGCGCCGCGGCGGCCTTGACCACCCCGGCCAGGGACGCCGCCGAACCGGAGTCGATCATCGCCCGGGCGGCCTGGGCCCGCTGGCGGGCCAGATCCGAAGCGCCGGGCATAAGGGCGATCACCCCGAAGTCTGTGCGCGCGTCGTCCATTTCGCCCCCCATCAACTTGGCGAAGGCCAGGGCCTCCAGCGCCTGGGCGCGATAGGGCCGGCCTTCCTCGGTCAGCGGCTGCAGGCGCGCCTGCATCTCGTCCAGGGGGGCGGTATCGAGGAGGGCGAAGGCGGATTTGAGGCGAGCGGCGTCGGCCAGGATCGGATCGGGCGCGACCTCGGCCGCCTCGTCGAACAGTGCGACGGCCTCAGCGGTCTTGCCTTCGTTGATGCGCAGGCCGGCCTGCTGCATCAGGGCCATGGCCGCATAGCCCTTGGCGTTCCCCTCGGCGACCTCGGCGAAGCGCTGCTCGGCCCGGCCCATGTCGCCGGCCGCAAAGGCCTCGACGCCCTCGGCATAGGTCTCAGACGCCTCGCTGATGGTCCGGCTCTGCCATGCCCCCCATCCCCAGATCGCCAGCGCGATGACAAGGGCCAGGGCAAGGGCGCCAAGCACCCACGGAAGCGCGCGCAGGGCGAGTGTCTTGTAGCGGTCGGCGCGGAGCTGCTCCTCGACCTCTTCAAAAACGTCAGTCACGAATGGGGTACTCCGCGCTCAGGCGACGAAACAGAGGCGGCGAACCTATAGTGCAAGAGGTCCCGCCGCAACGGCGTGGCCAAGCCCTTGATCGAGGCGCCGATCCAGGGCCTGGGAGAGGTCGCCTAAACGGCCTTGGCGAAGTAGATTTCCGCCGGACCAGGGAAGCGTCTGGCCCGAACATCCTGCGCATAGGCGTCCACCGCCCGCAGGATTTCACCGCGCAGATCGGCATAGCGCCGCACGAATTTCGGCGTCCAGTCGAACAGGCCCAGCATGTCGTCGGTGACCAGGATCTGGCCGTCGCAGCCGGCCGAGGCCCCAATGCCGATGGTCGGAACCGACACCGCCTCGGTGATCTCCCGCGCCAGGCCCTCGGCGACCCCCTCGACCACCAGGGCGAAGGCTCCGGCGGCCGCCGTCGCCTTGGCCTCCTCCAGGATCCGGGCCCGCTCGTCGGCGCCCTTGCCCTTGGCCTTGAAGCCGCCGTCCACCAACACCGCCTGGGGGCGCAGACCCACATGGCCCATCACCGGCACGCCGCGCTTGACCATGTAGTCGATGGTGTCGGCCACAGTTGGGCCGGACTCGACCTTCACCGCCTGGGCGCCGGTCTCCTTCATCAGCCGCGCGGCGTTGGCGTAGGCTTCCTGCGCCGAGCCCTCATAGGAGCCGAAGGGCATGTCGATGACGACCATGGCCCGGCGCGAGCCGCGCATCACCGCCTGGCCGTGCAGGATCATCATCTCCAGGGTGACGCCCACCGTGTTGGGCAGGCCGTGGACGACCATCCCGACCGAATCGCCCACCAGCAGCAGGTCGCAGGCTTCGTCCAACAGCTCGGCCATGGGCGCGGTGTAGGCGGTGAGACAGACGACAGGCGTCTTCCCCTTCCGCGCGGCGATATCGGGCGCCGCGAGGCGTCGCACGGTCTCCTGGCGTTGGGCGGACAGGGTCAGATCTCCTCGATGATGCGGGTGAGCACGAAGCCCAGGGCGAGAACCGCCAGGCCGGCGGCCACCCAGATGGTCTCCACCCCGGCCGGTCGGCTGAACAGCCAGTCGGCCTGGGGCGCGATCTGGCGCACGCCCGTGGTCAGCACCCGCGCCGACTCGCTGGACGCCGCCTCGGCGCGGCTGAAAAGGTTGGACATGATGAGCTGGCTGGCGCCGATGACGCCGCCGACGACCCCGGCCGAGCCGATCAGAAGGCGACGCGCCGCCCAGCCGCGATCCAGGCGCCTTTGCACCCGGTCGGCGAAGCTTTCAGCGTCGCCGACGTCCGGCGCGCGGGCGAACATCCGCTCCAGGGCGCGCTCGAAATCGACCTCAGCCATTGTCGCGGCGTCCCTCAACAGACTGATCCTCCGGCGCCAAGCGCGCCCTGAGTTTATCCAGACCACGTTTGACATGGGATTTGACCGTTCCCAATGGCAGGTTCAAGGCCTCAGCCGCCTCAGCATGAGACAGTCCGGCCCCATAGCAGAGGCTGACACAGAAACGCTCGCCGTCGGTCAGGCCTTTCAGCGCCTCGTCCAGGTCCATCCGTCCCCCCGGATCGGGATGGAGCGACGGCTCTCCGTCATCGGCGCTGGCCGCCGCCAGATCGCGAAGGCGCTTGGTCCGCTGCATGCGCCGCAGGCAGGCGCGGGCGGCGATCTTCTTCACCCAGCCGGCGAAGGCGCCCTCCCCGCGAAACTCCGAGATGGATTCGAAGGCCGAGATGAAGGCGTCCTGGGCCAGGTCGTCGGCCTCGCTCGCGCTGGCCCCCATTCTGCGCAGGAGGCCGCGAACGGCCGAACCGTGCCGGCGGACGAGCTCGCCAAAGGCCTGCCGGTCGCCGGCCGCCGCCAGGCTGGCCAGTTCGACGTCGTGCAGACTTGAGAGTCGGTGTCGTTCGGCGCGCGACATGGCTTTCCCCCAGCGCGCGCGATCAGGACCTGTCCTTGGCCACGAAGGACATGATCACAAAGGCCAGGCCGATGAAGCCGGGGAAGGCCGCAATGCCCATGAAGATGTAGGTGGCGTCCGGCTCTTCAAACCCCAGGGCGTAGCCGAAGGCGGCCAGACCGACGGCGACACCCAGCCAGATGATGCCGGTGCGGAGGTCGCGTGACGGCGAGGGCTTGGGTTTCACCTTCACATCCTGGGTCAGGGCCTGGATGAGCTCGGGGGGCAATTGCTGGCCCTTGTCGTAGGCCGCCTGGATCGTCTTGTGGAGCGCCGTTCGCTCCCGAGCCTTGAGGTATCGGGGCACAACGATGATGGCCACGATCGCGCTGAAAACGATCGCAGTCGTAAAAACACTGGAGATGATGCCGGCAATGGCGACGTCCATGAGAGTTTTCCTGTTTAGCGCAGCGGATGCTCTAGACCCGTTCGATCATAAGAGGCCGCGGCCGTCCTTCACAGATGCAAGCGCGGCCATGAAATCTTGGTCATGAATCCCGAGCCGCCAGAGCCACGGGCGGCACCGTCCGCCGGCCTGCGGCCGCCCGGCTTGGCCGCAGCGCGCATAAAAAATCATCAACCCGCGTGCGTCGAAGCGATTCCACCCCGCCCTCCCAACCGCGGCGTTTACACCGCAGGATTTCTATGTTGCGCTCGCTCATCCTGATGGTTTTCGAACCTATTTGATCGTTTTGGTTTGATTTCCTGCGTACGACACCGCGGGTCGATCAATGGAACGCAAGACCTCAGGGGACGACAACCGACCGGCGGAGCTCGAAGGCGTCGACGGTCAACAGTGAAACCACTTGGGGGATGACCACATGGCCGCCAGCCGCGCCCGATCTTTGACCGCACTTCTGCTCGCCACGGCCATGTGGCTGCCGGGCCTCGCCGCCCAGGCCGCCGCGCCGCCGGAGATGAAGACCGCCGCCGTGGCCGGCGTCGAGGCGCGGGCCAAGCTGGCCCAGGAGATGGTGGACTCCATCTACAGCTTCGCCGAGCCGGGCTTCCAGGAATTCCGCACCTCGGAATATGTCACCGGCATCCTCGAGAAGAACGGCTTCAAGATCGAGCGCGGCGTCGCCGGCATCCCCACCGCCTGGACCGCCACCTGGGGTTCGGGCGGCCCTAAGATCGCCCTGGGCAGCGACATCGACGCCCTGCTTGGCCTGTCGCAGGTCCCGGGTTCGGCCGAGATCAAGCCGCAGGTGCCCGGCGCGCCAGGCCACGGCGAGGGCCATAACTCGGGCATGCCGATGATGGTGGTCGCCGCCCTGGCCGCCAAGGAGGTCATGGAGGCCAACAACATCCCAGGCCAGCTCATGCTGTGGCCCGGCGTCGCCGAGGAGTTGCTGGCCACCAAGGCCTTCTATGTCCGTGAGGGCCTGTTCGACGACGTGGACGCCAGCATCTTCAGCCATGTCAGCCGCGACTTCTCCACCGGCTGGGGACCGGCCGGCAACAACGGCATGGTCTCGGTGGAATACACCTTTCACGGCAAGACCGCCCACTCGGCCGGGGCGCCCTGGGCCGGTCGCAGCGCGCTGGACGGCGTCGAACTGATGAACGCGGCTTGGAACATGCGCCGCGAGCACCTGCCGGTGACCCAGCGCTCCCACTATGTGATCACCAATGGCGGCGGCCAGCCCAACATCGTGCCCGGCGAAGCCAGCGTCTGGTATTATTTCCGCGAGCAGAACTTCGAGACTATTCGCGGCCTCTACGAGATCGGCAACCGCATCTCCGAAGCCGCGGCCATGGCCACCGACACCACGGTCGAGCGCCGCCTGCTGGGCTATGCCGCGCCGAACTACGGCAACAAGCCCCTGGCCGAGGCCGCCTACGCCAACATCCAGGCCGTCGGCATGCCCCAGTGGACCGAGGCCGACCAGGCCTTCGCCCGGGCCACTCAGGAGGCCAACCATCTGACGGTGGAGCCGCTGGCGACGGAGGTGTCGCCCCTCTCCACGCCCGACGGCCGCGGGCCGTCCATGGGCGGCGGCTCTGACGATATCGGCGACATCATGTGGACCGTGCCGACCATCACGGTGCGCTACCCCTCGAACATCCCCAACACCATCGGCCACCATGTGACCGCGGCCATCGGCATGGCGACGCCCATCGCGCACAAGGGCGTGGTGGTCGGGGCCAAGGCCGTGGCGATGACGGTGCTGGATCTGGTGACGACGCCGAGCCTGGTCGCCGAGGCCAAGGACTACTTCCAGAACGTCCAGCTGAAGGATCAGAAGTACGACCCGGTGCTGACGGCCGAGGACACGCCCGGCGTTCACCTGAACACCAATATCATGGCTCAGATGCGGCCGAAGATGGAGCCGTTCTATTACGACCCGTCCAAGTACGACACGTATCTGGAACAACTTGGGATCGCCTACCCCAATCTGCCGGCGAACTGAACGTCCCAAGACCTGCGTCTCGCGTTGATCCCCTTGGCGCGAGACGCTCCATATTCGAGAAGGGCCGGCCCTCGCCGGCCCTTCTTTTTTTGCTTTAGCGCCCTTGTTTACTTACCGCCCCTCGGCGCGATCCTGGAACACGATCGGCGGGGTCGATCGGCTGGTGACCTCGCGGATGACGAAGCTGCTGCGGATCCGCGAGACGTGCGGCAGCATGGACAGCTCTCGGCGATAGACCCGGTCATAGTCCTCGAAGGACTCGACGTTCAGCATGATCAGGAAGTCGGTGTCTCCGGACACAAAGCCGCAATATGAGACCGAGGGGCATTTCACCACCTCGCGCTCGAATTCATTGAGCGCGCGCTCGGCCTGAGAACTCAGCTCGATCGCCACGAAGACCACCACACTGAACCCAAGCATCGGCAGGTTCAGGTCAGCCGAGTAGCTGAGCACCGCCTGGCGTTCCTCAAGTATCTTTCGCCGACGCGCCACGGCTGTGCTCGAGAGATTGATCTTCTCTCCCAACCACACGTCGGAAGCCCGGCCATCGATCGACAGCTCTCTTAGAATTTGGAAGTCGATGGCGTCCAGGCCAACGTGTTCGAATTTCGACATGCAATCCCCGTTTCACTGCGCAATTCAGCGGCAGAACCACGAATTGAGCAGAAGATTCCTATATTCAATGTGCTCCACCAGCAATCGAAACTAATCTGTCCCTGCCGAGACAGCGGCCAGCGGGTGCAGATGGGTGTCGGCAGCTCTGGCCGCAAGAAACCGACGCATTGGAACAAATATAACTGGGGGTAGTCTCCATGTGTGGTCGATTTTACAGCAGGTCCGTGCGCCCACTATGGCGCAGCGAGTCCGATTTTTCGAATGCCGGCTTCCTCTGGCGTAGCAGTCCATGAGCCCTGATACGCATCTGCGGCGTCCCTAGGACACAGGCGTTCGCAGAAACCGCCCCCGAGCCTGGCAGATCGCCTCCCCGATCCGGCGCCCAGGGGCCTCCGACCGATCCGAAACAACAGGCGAGCCGGGCCGCCCGGCGCGTCTGGCAGGCGCTCGCCTCACTGGAGGGGCGAGCGTGACGGCTCCTCACGCCCCTGCGGCGGGTGGACGCCAAGCTAGAAGAGTTGAGAACCGCAATGAGCCAACTGTCACTCTCACGTCCCTCTCGCCGCCTCCGCCACTATGCCCTGGCCACGGCCAGCGCCGCCGCCCTGATGGCCCAGGCCGCGCCCGCCCTCGCCCAGACGACCTCCAGCGCCGAGTTGGAAGAAGTCGTCGTCACCGGATCGCGCATCGTTCGGGACGGCTTTGACGCACCCACGCCCGTAAACGTGCTCGGCTCAGCTGAAATCCTCGCCGAGGCGCCGGCCAATATCGCCGACTTCGTCAACACCCTGCCGTCGGTGGCGGGTTCGGTGACCGCGTCGAGCTCGTCAGGCTCGCTGAGCAACGGCCAGGCCGGCATCAGCGCGCTGAACCTGCGGGCTCTGGGTACGGGACGCACCCTGGTCCTGTTCGACGGACAGCGCTCGGTGGTCTCGGCCGCCACGGGCCAGGTGGACACCAATACCTTCCCGCAATCCCTGATCTCCCGGGTGGAAGTGGTGACCGGGGGCGCCTCGTCGGCCTATGGGTCGGACGCGGTCGGCGGGGTCGTGAACTTCATCCTCGACAAGACCTATACCGGCCTGAAGATGACCGCCGAATATGGCGAGACCACCTATGGCGACGGGGAAAACTGGAAGTACAACTTCACAGCCGGCACGCCCTTCGCCGACGGCCGGGGCCACATCCTGCTCAGCGCCGAAACCGTCAGCCAGACCGGCATCCACGGCGAAAGCCGCGACTGGAACACCAATGGCCATTTCGCGATCCGCAACACCGACACCTCTGCGGGGGCGCCTTTCTACATCGTGGCCGATCAGGTGGGGATCTCAGCCTATACCCCCGGCGGCCTGATCACCTCCGGACCGCTTCGCGGCACCTATTTCGGCGTCAATGGCCAGGTCAGCCAGCTCGCCTACGGCGCCGTGTCGGGCCAGTGGATGGTCGGCGGCGACTGGGAATACAGCTCGTCGGGTATGAACGGGAGCAACTCCTTGCTGCCCGACGAGGACCGCGACAGCTTCTTTGGTCGGATCAGCTATGAGCTGACCCCCAACATCAATGTCTTCGCCCAAGCTTCGTACGCCTATTACGAGGGCCTGAGCTACTACATCCAGCCGACCAATACGGGCGTCACCATCCGCGCCGACAACGCCTTCCTGCCCGCGTCCGTGCGCAGCCAGATGGCGAGCCTGGGTCTGACCTCGTTCGTCATGGGATCGAGCAATGAAGACCTGCCGAAGTCAGGCAGCAACAACATCCGCGAGACCTCTCGCTTTGTGGTCGGCGCCGATGGCGACTTCAGCCTGCTGGGCCGCGACTTTGGCTGGGACGCCTACTATCAGCATGGGGTCACCGAAACCCAGGAAGAGCTGACGCCGACCTGGAACAACGCCAATCTCGCCCTCGCCACGGACGCGGTGGTGCACCCCACCACCGGCCAGATCGTCTGCCGCTCAACCCTGACCAGTCCGACCAACGGCTGCGTGCCGCTGAACCGCTTCGGCATCGGCGTCGCCAGCCAGGAGGCCATCGACTACGTGCTGGGCCAACCTCTGCGCAACCAGGAGTTCGTCCAGGACGTGGTGGCGGTGAACTTCACCACCGACTTCGCCGGATGGGCCGGCCCGATCGACATCGCCTTCGGTGGGGAATGGCGCAATGAGACCATGGATGGGGAGGTCGAGGCGCAGTACCAGTCCGGCTGGAAGTACGGGAACTACAAGGTCACCACCGGTGAGTACGACGTGGTCGAGGGCTATGTCGAAACCCTGGTGCCGATCTTCGATGGCCTCGATTTCAACGGCGCGGCCCGATACACGCGCTACAGCACGTCGGGCGGCGTCACCACCTGGAAGGCGGGCCTGACCTACACGCCGATCCCGGACATCACCCTGCGCGCCTCGGCCTCCCGGGACATCCGGGCGGCGAACATGAGCGAGCTGTTCGACGCCGGCACCGCCCGCAGCAACGCGGTCTCCATCAACGGCGTGTCCACCGCCTTCGTCCAGAACCTGCAGGGCAATGCCGATGTCCAGCCGGAGGTGGCCGATGGCCTGGGCCTCGGCGTCGTCTTCCAGCCCAGCTTCCTGCCTGGCTTCGCCGCCTCCGTTGACTATTATGAGATCAAGGTTGAGGGGGTGATCGACTTCGTCAACGCCCAGCAATCGGCCGACTTCTGTCTGCTCAACAACGTCCAGCGCTACTGCAACAATCTCCGCTACGAGAACGGGAAGCTGGCCTTCATCGATCTGTACTACGAGAACCTGAACAGTCTGAGCGCCAAGGGTCTGGACATCGAGGCGTCTTACAGGACCTCGCTCGACGCCTTCATTCCAGGCGCGGCTGGCGATCTGAGCCTGCGGGCCATGGCGACCCACTACATGGAGAACGTCACCGACAACGGCGTCACCGCCATCGATCTGGCGGGCTCCAATGTGGGTTCGACGCCGGACTGGGTCTACCGGGTCACGGCGGCCTACAACCTTGATCCCGTCAGCTTCAATGTCACGGCGCGCGGGGTCAGCGACGGGGTGATCAGCAACGCCTATACCGAGTGCACGAGCGCCTGCCCAGCGCTGGCGCCGCCCTACTACACGATCAACGACAACCACATCGACGGCGCCCTCTATTTCGACGCCTCGGCGACCTATGCCTTCGACGTCGGCCAGAGCGCGGCCAGCGGCGAGGCCTATATCTCGATCAAGAACCTCTTCAACAACGATCCGCCCCTGACGGCCAACCCGGCCGCCCTGGGCGCTGAAAACACCGTCGGCTATCTTCAGACCAATCGCAGCCTCTACGATGTTCTGGGCCGCACCTTCCGGGTCGGCATGCGGCTGGCCTTCTAACCCGTCCAGCAGCCTCCTGATGCGCGGCGCGTCGGTCTCAGGCCCGGCGCGCCGTCGCTGTTTTGAGGCGACGGAGGCCCCGGCTTGGCTGTAACCATGGGCGATGGGTGTGGCGCTTCGCATCGCCCCGAGCCAAGGCCCGCGATGAGACATCTGAAACGCTATCTGCCCCTGGCGATCCTGGTGATCGGCGTGATTGCGGTGTTCGCCAGCGGCGTGACCCGCCATCTCAATCTCGAAGCCCTGCAGACCCATGAGGCGGCCCTGCGCGTCATGGTGGCCGACAACCTGGTGGTCGCCCTGGCCGCCTTCATCGGGATCTACGCCCTCTCCACAGCCCTCAGCGTTCCCGGCGCCGTGATCCTGACCCTGGCCGGCGGCTATCTGTTCGGAACCTGGGTGGGCGGCGCGGCCACCGTGGTCGGCGCGACCCTGGGCGCCATCGCCGTCTTCTATGCGGTCCGTACGTCCCTCGGCGCCGCCCTGCGGGACAAGGCCGAGGCCTCGGGCGGACGGCTCAAGGCGATTATGGACGGCGTCGAGGCTGGCGCCTTCGGCTACATCCTGACCCTGCGGCTGATCCCGCTGGCGCCCTTCTGGCTGGTCAATGTGGCCGCCGCCCTGGCCCATGCGCCGCTGCGGGCCTACGCCCTGGCCACCCTGATCGGCATCATGCCCGCCACCTTCATCTATAGCGGCATCGGCGCCGGCGTCGGCGAGCTGCTGGCCAGGGATGAGGCCCCGGACCTGGGCGTGATCTTCCAGCCGGCCATCTTCCTGCCGCTGGTCGCCCTTGGCCTGCTGTCACTGGGGGCCACCATCTTCCAACGCCTGCGGGCCCGTTCGGGAAAGACCCTGTGAGCACATCCATCAAGGCCGACATGGCTGTCATCGGCGCGGGCTCCGGCGGCCTGTCGGTGGCCGCAGGCGCCGCCCAGCTCGGCCTCAAGGTCGTGCTGTTCGAGAAGGGCGAGATGGGCGGCGACTGTCTCAACTATGGCTGCGTGCCGTCCAAGGCCCTGATCGCTGCGGCGACGGCGGCCCATGAGATGCGGACATCCAAGCCCCTGGGCGTTCGCGCGTCTGAGGTCGCCATCGATTTCGGCGAGGTCATGGCCCATGTGCGCACCGCCATCGCCACCATCGCGCCCCACGACAGCCAGGACCGGTTCGAAGGCCTGGGGGTCCAGGTCGTGCGCGAGGCGGCGCGGTTCATCGACCGGCGCACCGTGGTCAGCGACAGCGTCAGGGTGCGCGCGCGCAAGATCGTCATCGCCACCGGCTCCCGGGCCGCGGTCCCCAAAATTCCGGGCCTGTCGGAGACGCCGTTCCTCACCAACGAGACTCTGTTCGAGCTGGACGTCCTGCCCTCGCGGCTGGTCATTCTCGGCGGCGGACCGATCGGCGTGGAGCTTGGCCAGGCCTTCCGTCGCCTGGGCTCCGAGGTGGTGATCGTCGAGGCTGACCGCCTGCTGGGGCGCGAGGATCCTTCGGCGGCCGCGGCGGTCCTGGACCAGCTGACCGCCGATGGGGTGACCCTCATGGCCGGCCGAAAGGCTGTGCGGGTCGAGCCCGGCCCAACCCTCATCGTCGAGGGCGCGGCGGGCGAGGAGAAGATCAACGGCTCGCACCTGCTGGTCGCGGTCGGCCGGCAGCCGTCCCTGGACGGCCTCGACCTCGAAAAGGCCGGGGTCGAACGCAACGCCCGCGGCGTGGTGACCGACAAGCGCCTGCGCACGAGCAACCGCCGCATCTATGCCGTGGGCGACGCCGCCGGCCGGGGTCAGTTCACCCACCTGGCCGGCGCCCATGCAGGCCTGGTGGTGCGCCGGGCCATCTTCGGCCTGCCGGTCAACGCCGACACCCTGCAGGTTCCCCGCGTCACCTATTCCGATCCCGAACTGGCGGCCATCGGCCTCAGCGAGGCTGAGGCGCGCCAGGCGCACGGGGAGGATATCCGCGTTGAGATCGTCGAGTTCGCCGGCAATGACCGGGCCATCGCCGAGGGGGATGTGCGCGGCTTCGGCAAGCTGATCACCACGGCCAAGGGCAAGATCCTCGGCGTCACCCTGGTGGGCCGCCATGCGGGCGATCACATCCAGCTCTGGGCCCTGGCCATGTCCGCAGGCCTGAAACTCAGCCAGGTCACCGGCATGGTCGCGCCCTATCCGACGCGGGGAGAGATCAACAAGCGGCTGGCCGGCCAGTGGTACACCCCCGCCCTCTTCTCGAGCCGCACCCGCAAGGTCGTCGCCCTGCTCAAGCACCTGGCCTGAGACGTCCGGCCCGGGCGACGAACCCGAGGTCCAGGCGGCGCTTCAGCCATAGGGCGGCGCGGCCATGGCTCCAGAGCCCGCCGCGCATGGCCAGGCCGGTTCCGTCGCCGAGATCCATGATCGACAGCCAGCGGGCCTGGGGCCGGTAGACCTTGAGCGGCTTTTCCGTCGCCGCCGCAATCAGGTTGGCCAGCAGGACTGGCGCGGCGCGCACGCCAAACACGCCCGCCGCCGGTCGCTCGGCCCCGTCGACGACCGCGCAGTCCCCCGCCGCAAACACCCGCGGATCAGCCACCGACCGCATCTGAGGCGACACGCGCAGACGGCCGTCGGCCCCGACCGGCAGGCCCAAGGCGCCGATCAGCGGCGGCGCCTCCAGGCCCGTGGCCAGCACCAGCGCGTCGCAGGGCAGACTGCGACCGTCCCCCAGCTGGCAGGCCGACGAGGTCCGCGCGACCACCTCGCCCATCTCGAAGACGACGCCCCGGCGCTCCAGCGCCTGCCGCAGATGGCGGCCGGCGCGCCCAGGCGCCCAGGCGCCGGGGGCGTCACCGATCACGCAGATGCGGGGCGTCACGCCATGGCGGACGGCGAGACCAGCCACGGCCGCAGCGACCTCGAAGCCGGTCTGGCCGGCGCCGGCGATCACCACCTGCGGCGACCTTGCGCGGCGGGCCATTTCCGTCGCCAGCCAGGAATGGAACGCGAAGAGATTGGCCAGCGGCTTCACCGGCCAGACGCCAGGTTGGCCAGACAGAGCCTGGCGATCGCGTGCGACGCTGCCGATGTTGAAGGAGACGAGATCGAAGTCCAGCAGCGCGCCGTCGGCGAGCATCAGGCGTCCGCCGGCCAGATCGACGGCGCTCACCTGCGTCGCATGGTGCGCCACCTCGGCGACCTTGGCCAAGGCGGCGATGTCGAGGCTGGCCGCCTCTCGCCCTATGGCGCCTGACAACACCCCCGTCGCCAGGCCGGAATAGTCGAACCGGGCAGGCGCCACGAGCACCGCCTCCAGGCCCGCCTCGCGCAGACGGCCGGCATGGGCCAGCAGATGCAGATGCGCATGGCCCGCCCCGACCAGGACAAGCCGCGTCAACCTGCGCCTCGCCCGGCGTCAGTCTTCGCCGAGACGCTCTTCCACATCGTCGAGGTACTCTTCGATCCGCGCGGCGTTGGCGCCCAGATCGCCCAGGCCCACCCGCGAGGTCGAACGCATGTCGATCAGGCTGCTGCCATCTGGCGCCGGGCGAACCCGCACGGCCACGTCGTCCTTGAAGCCGAACCAGAAGGTTTCCGCGGTGGCCTCGATCGCGCCGGTCGCCGGCTCGGCCCCGACCAGGGTCCACCCCTGGGCCTCGACCTCAGCCTGGGCCGCGGCGAAGGCGTCGGCCGGCGTCGCCGCGACGGTCAGGGTGCGAACCTCGGGATAGGCCTCGCGGCCGACCTCGCCCAGCGTCTTCCCCTGAAGGGGCGCGAACCTCGGCCCCTGATAGGCCGGCAGGCTGGTGATCGGCGCCGAAAGCTGCGCCACCGGATTGGCGCCTGCGCCTTCACGCGCCGTCAGCAGGGCGGGCGAATAGGTGGGCGGGTCATCGATATTGGTCGCCACATCGTGGATCGGCGGAATGTCGGCGGACTGCCCGCGGACCCAGAAGAGATAGCCGAGACCCAGCAGGGGGATAAGCAGGGCCACCAGGGCGGCGCGCCAGCCCGTGCGCGGCGCCCGCGCCAGGGTGACAATCAAGGCGACCAGACCCAGGATCGCCGTCCCGATCAGGATTCGGGGTCCCCACTGGACGATCATCACGCCCAAGCCGACCCGCCAGGACCAGAGGCCGAACTTCGTGCCCAGGGCTGCGGCCATGAACCAGACCGGAACCAGAAGCGACAGGGTCAGCGCGATCCGCGCCAGCATCGTTCTCATCAGCCCAGCCCTTGATCCCATGACGAAGACGCAACCGTTCCACGAACCTGCGCCGTAAGCTAGTGCCGCATTTGAAACCGGCGAGCCATGTGGTTCGAATAGGTTTAGCAAGGCCTTGGATCGTCAGCCCGCCAGGAGACCCATGACCCGCACCGCGACCTCGCCCTTCGCCACCCACCGCGGCGCAGCGCCGCCCGGACGTTTCGTGGATCCGGCGATCACGGCGGATGGCTCGGTGCGCGCCACAGTGCCCCTGACCACCCTGGAAACCCTCTGGTTCAACACCGGCACGCTCTGCAACATCGCCTGCGCAAACTGCTACATCGAGAGCTCGCCCACCAACGACGCCCTGGCCTACCTGCGGGCGGACGACGTGGCGCGGTATCTGGGCGAGATCGCGCGCACAGGGCTGGCGACCCGGGAGATCGGCTTCACCGGCGGCGAGCCGTTCATGAACCCCGATATCCTGGTCATGCTGGAACAGGCCCTGGCCGGCGGCTTCCAGGTGCTGGTCCTGACCAACGCCATGCGGCCGATGACCCGCTGGGGCCAGCGGCTGGGCGACCTCGCCGGCGCCTATCGCGACCAGCTGACCTTCCGCGTCAGCCTGGATCACCACACCCAGGCTCTGCACGACGCTGAGCGCGGTCAGGGTTCCTGGGACAAGGCCTGGGAGGGGCTGGACTGGCTGCGAGGCCAGGGGCTTCGTACCGCCATCGCCGGCCGGCGGCTGATCGACGAGCCGGAATCCGTGGCCCGCAGCGCCTATGGCGCGCTGTTCGCCGCCCGGGGCCTGGACGTGGCGGCGGGCGACCCTCGCGCCTTGGTGATGTTTCCGGAGATGGAGGCGGACGCTGAAGTTCCAGAAATCACCGAGGCTTGCTGGGGAATTCTCAACCGGAGCCCAGGCGAGATGATGTGCGCCACCAGCCGCATGGTGGTGCGTCGCAAGGGCGCGACCCACGCGGCCGTCGTCGCCTGCACGCTCACGCCCTATGACCCGCAGTTCGAGCTGGGTGAAAACCTGGACCAGGCCTCCGTCAGCGTGCCCCTCAACCATCCCTTCTGCGCGCAGTTCTGCGTGCTGGGCGGGGCGAGCTGCAGCGCCGGATGAGCGACCTGACCGACCTTGCGGTCGTCATCCCGACCTTGAACGCGGCTCCGCATCTGGCGATGACCCTGGCCGCCCTGCCGCGGGTCGCACACGTGATCGTCGTCGACGGGGGCTCCACCGACGACACGGCGCAGATTGCGGCGGCCCACGGCGCGCACCTTGTGAGCGCGCCACCGGGCCGAGGCCGGCAACTCGCGGCCGGCGCCGCGACGGCCGCCTCCCCCTGGCTGTTGTTCCTGCATGCCGACACTCAGCTCGATGCGGCGGCCTGGGCGGCGGCGCGGCGGCACCTCGCCGAGCCAGCCGGCCCTGATCGCGCGGGCGTTTTCCACCTGCGGCTGGATGATCCCGCCTGGCCGGCGCGGCTTCTGGAGATTGGGGTGAAGCTGCGGGTCGCCGCGCTGGCCCTGCCCTATGGCGACCAGGGCCTGCTGATCTCGCGCCGGCTCTATGACGCGGTCGGCGGCTTTGCGCCCCTGCCGCTGATGGAGGACGTCGACCTGGTGCGGCGTCTCGGCCGCGGCCGACTGACATCCCTCAGGGGGACGGCGACCACCTCGGCCGAGCGTTGGCGCAGGCGGGGCTGGCTGCGCCAGACCCTCACCAACCTGCGCTGCCTGAGCCTGTACCTGGCGGGCGTCGCCCCCGAACGGATCGCCAGGATCTATGGCCGCTGACCGCCTTCGGCGCCATCTGGTGATCTTCGCCCGCCAGCCCCGCTACGGCGTGGGCAAGCGGCGGCTGGCCCATGATGTGGGAAACCTAACGGCCCTGAGATTTTCCCGCAGCGCCCTGGCCGAACTGGTCCGCCGACTCGGCCGCGACCCGCGCTGGACGCTTTGGCTGGCCGTCACCCCAGATCACCCCACCGCCTGGGTCAGGCAAGGCCGTCCCATAGGTCAGGGCAAGGGCGATCTGGGCGAGCGTCTGACCCACGTCACCCGCGCGCTTCCGCCAGGTCCCGTCGTGATCCTCGGGGCCGATACGCCAGGCGTCAGCCGCACCGACGTGGCCAAGGCCTTCCGCCAGCTGGGACGCCACGCCGCGGTGCTGGGGCCTGCCCGCGACGGCGGCTACTGGCTGATCGGCCTGCGCCGGGCGCCCCGCGATCCCCTGCCGTTCGCCGGCATCCGCTGGTCGACCGAGCACACCCTGGCCGACACGCTGGCGAGCCTTGCGGGTCACCGGGTCGCCCAGCTTCAGATGCGCGAGGACGTGGACGATGGCGCGGCCCTAGGCCGGGCGCTCAGGCGCCGGCGACTGGTCTGAACTTGCGCGGACAGATCGCCGCCAGCTTTTCGACCTGCTCGGGCGCCCACAGGGCCGGGTCGGTGATGACCGCCTGATCGAGCCCGGTGTCGATGGGCGACGGCGCCCTGGCCTCCGGCAGGCCCAGGGCCAGGGCCGCGATCATCTGGCGGGCGGTGTCGGCGTTGCTGAGCAGCACCTCCAGCACATTGGTCACCTCCACATGGGCGGTGGCTTCACGCCAGCAGTCATAGTCAGTGACCATGCCGACATTGGCGTAGGGCAGCTCGGCCTCCCGCGCCAGACGGGCCTCCGGCATGGCGGTCATGCCGATCACCGAACACCCCCAGCTGCGATAGAGGTAGCTTTCAGCGCGGGTCGAAAACTGCGGGCCCTCCATGGCCAGATAGGTGCCGCCTTCGACGGTGGGCGCCCCGGCCGCCCGCGCCGCCGCCGCCGCCGCCGCCGACAGCCGCGGGCACACGGGATCGGCCATGGAGACGTGGGCCACCAGACCTGAGCCAAAGAACGAGGCCGGGCGCGATACGGTGCGGTCGATATACTGATCCACCACCACGAAGGTCCCCGGCGGCAGGTCTTCGCGCAGGGAGCCCACGGCCGAGACCGACAGCACGTCGGTGCAGCCGGCCCGCTTGAGCACGTCGATATTGGCCCGGGCGTTCAACTCGCCTGGCGGAATGCGATGGCCGCGGCCGTGGCGCGGCAGAAAGACCAGCCGCACGCCCTCCAGCTCGCCGGCGATCAGCGCGTCGGAAGGCTCCCCCCAAGGGGACTGGATGCTCAGGCGCTGGCGGTTGCGCAGGCCGTCGAGCTCATAGAGCCCCGACCCGCCGATCACGCCCAAGGTCCATTGTTTCATCGCCGTTCCCCGATCATGCTGGTCCTTGGCCTAGCCAAGGCGGCGGCCCCTGTCGACTGCGCTTGATTTCGCCGAACGCCCTTCTCTTCGGAACGGACTGCCGCCAAGCTTGTTGTCCTTGGTCAGCTTGGATTCTCGCTTAGGAGGGGGCGTGGACGAGACAGCACAAACCAACCTGGCGAACGTGGCCTATTGCGGTCCCCCGCCCGCGCCTGCAGGCCTGTGGTCCGACTGGAATCTGGACCCCGTTGTCCTGGCGGCCCTGGCCCTCGGCGCCATCTGTTACTTCCGTTGGGCCGCGCCGCGTCGCGGGCCGCGGGCGGCCTTTGTCGGTGCGACGGCTGTGCTCGCCGTCGCGTTCGTCTCCCCCCTCTGCGCGCTGAGCACATCCCTGTTTTCGGCGCGCATCGCCCATCACATGCTGATGGTCGCCGTCGCCGCGCCGCTATTGGCCGTGGCTTTACCACGCAAGCTGCCGGGCGCCTGGCTCACGGGCGCGGGGCTCGCGCACATGGTCATCCTCTGGGTCTGGCATGCGCCGCTGGCCTATGGCTGGGCCCTGGAGACGACCGCGACCTACTGGCTCATGGAGCTAAGCCTGCTGGCCAGCGCCACGTTCTTCTGGAGCACGGTCTGGGCCCGCCAGGCCGAGCCGCCCGCCGTCATCGTCGCCCTGATCCTGACCATGGCGCAGATGGGCCTGCTGGCCGCCCTGATCACCTTCGCCCAGGCGCCGCTCTACGCGCCCCACGTCCTGACCACCCAGGCCTGGGGTCTGAGCCCGCTGGAGGACCAGCAACTGGCTGGCCTGATCATGTGGGCGCCGGGCGCCCTGCCCTATTTCGCCGCTGTCCTTTGGCTTGCGGCGCGTTGGCTGCGTCGCCTGGAGAGAGATGAGGCCCCGGCTTGGCCTGGCTGAAATTCCTGCACATCTCGGCGCTGCTGGTCTGGGCTGCGGGCCTGGTCTACCTGCCTGGGCTGCTTCTAGCCCACCGCGGTGTGACCAATAGCGAGGACTTCATCCGCATCCGTAACGCCAGCCGGTTCAGCTACAACGCCATCGCCTCGCCGGCCGCCGTCATCGCCATCGGGGCCGGTACGGCGCTGCTGCTCCTGGCGCCGGGCGTGCTGCAAGGCTGGATGTTCCTGAAGCTGGCGCTGGTGGGCCTGCTGGTGATGGCCCACGTGCAGTATGGGTTCGTGCTGTCTGCGCTGTCGAAACGCGGCAGCCGGCCGCCGCGCCTCCGACTGCTCGCCGTCTGGGCGGCCGTGTTCGTCGCGATCCTGGGCATTCTCTGGCTGGTGCTCGAAAAGCCCTTCCTGGGCGTCAGCGCCCTGCCGGCCTGGCTGCTGGAGCCCGGCGGCCTTCAGTCGCTGCTTTCGGACACGCCGATCTGATGCTCGAACACCAGCTTTCCGCCGTGCCAGCCGGCCAGACCGACGAACACCAGGCCCAGACCCGACAGGAACAGGCCCCAGGGCAGCACCGCCGCCTCGCGATCAAACAGGCGCAGGCCCCAGTTGGCGGCGATGACGCTCAGCAGCATCATGGCCGCGACCGCATGGCTCCAGGGCTCGGCGCTGCGCCGGATGCCCCGCGAGACCAACAGTTCGGCCGTGCCGCTGAGGGCGGCTGTCGCGCCCATGGCGAACCCCCAGCCGCTCGTCCAGAGGCCGACCCGGGCGAAGAAGGGATCGGCCGACCACCAGTAGAAGAGATCGGCGCCAAGGGTGGCGCAGACCAACGCGATCGGAAAGGTCACCAGCATGACGTGGATCGGGTGGCCGGCGAGCTGGATGCTCGACTGCACGCGGTCCTCAAATGGATCTCGCGATCGATCCTGCTTCAAGCTGGCCTCCTCCGTCGTCCCCATAGGAGCCGAACGCTGCGGCCCTGCCAAGGGTTCGGCCTGACAGTCACGCTTTTGCTGGCCGGCTGCGACACGCCGTTGTCCACCCTGGCGCCGGCCGGCGACTCTGCGACCGCGATCGCCGTCCTCTGGTGGGTGATGCTGGCCGGGGCGACGATCCTCTTTGTCGGCGTGAGATCGGAAGAGCACACCTCTGAACTCCAGTCACGTCGTAACCTCGTATGCCGTCTTCTGGTTGAAAAAAAAAAGTACTCCC
>CALEOQ010000579.1 GCA_937910255.1 uncultured Caulobacteraceae bacterium
GGTAGTAAAGAAAGAAGCGAGGAATAGTAGAGTTTGAAACTTGAGTAAGTAGATTGGTATGAATTGAAGTATGAATCGTTTTTTTTTTTCAAGCAGAAGACAGCAGACGAGATTACGACGTGACTGGAGTTCAGACGTGTGCTCTTCCGATCTGACTGCACTGACCTACATCATCCCGTTCCTTCTGGTCCTGACCGTGGTCGTCACGATCCACGAGCTGGGACACTATTGGGCGGCCCGCGCCTGCCGCGTGGCCATCGACCAGTTCTCGATCGGCTTTGGCCGCAAGATCTTCGGCTGGCGTGATCGTCAGGGCGTGGAATGGCGGGTCGGCTGGATCCCGCTCGGCGGGTTCGTCAAGTTCTCCGGCGACGAGAACGCCGCCAGCGTGCCGGACCACGAAAACCTCGAGGCCCTGCGGCAGAAGATCGAGGCCGAGCAGGGCCGGGGGGCCGCCGACCGCTACTTCCATTTCAAGCCGGTGTGGCAGCGGGCCTTCATCACCGCGGCCGGCCCGATGGCCAATTTCGTGCTGGCCATCGTGCTCTTCACCTTCCTGCTGATGACGGTGGGCGAGACCGTTCTCCCGGCCCGCGTGGCTGGGGTGGAGGCGGGCAGCGCCGCTCAGCGCGCCGGCTTCATGGTCGATGACGTGGTCGTGGAGGCCAATGGCCAGGAGATCGACAACTTCTTCGACCTGCAGCAGATCATCGCTGTCCGGTCTCAGGCGCCGACCACCTTCATTGTCGATCGCGGCGGCCAGAGGGTGCGACTCACCGCCACGCCGGAGCGGCGGGTGGTGTCGGACCGCATGGGGGGCGAGCAGAAGATCGGCGTGCTCGGAATCGCCAGCCCTGCCGGGGCCAGCGACCGCACGGTGCGCCGCTATGGTCCTCTCGAGGCCGTGGTCGCCGGGACGGAACGAACCTGGCGGGTGCTGAGCACGACCGTCTATTATCTGGGCCGTGTGGTCACCGGCCGCGAAAGCGCCGACCAGCTCGGCGGGCCTTTGCGGATCGCCCAGGCCTCGGGCCAGGTGGCGCAGTCAGGCGCCCAGGGGGCGCCGGACGCCGGCTCGATGCTGCTGGGCAGCGGCGTGGCGCTCCTGGGGCTGACCGCGGTGCTGTCGGTGGGCATCGGCTTCATGAACCTGCTGCCGGTTCCCGTGCTGGATGGGGGCCATCTGGTCTTCTACGCCTACGAAGCTGTGGCGCGCCGCCCTCTTGCGGCCAAGGTTCAGGCGGCAGGATACCGGGTGGGCCTTGCGCTCCTGCTCGGTTTGATGTTGTTCGCCACCTGGAACGATCTGCAGCAACTGCGCGTGTTCAAATTTCTTGGCGGCCTGGTTTCCTAGGCCCGCCTTCCTCCCTTTACGGCTGATCAGATGCAAAGATCTCGCGCTCGTGGCGCTGCGTTCGCTTCCGGCTTCGCCCTGCTGCTCGCCTCGACGGCCCTGACCGCGCCGACGGCGGCGGTGGCCCAGGTCCAGTCGCAGGTGGTGCAGCGCATCGTCGTGCAGGGCAATGAGCGGATCGAGCAGGCGACGGTCCTGTCCTACCTGCCCATCCAGCCCGGCGACCAGGTGGACGCCGAGCAGCTCGACCTGGCCCTGAAGGCGCTCTATCGCACCGACCTGTTCGCCGACGTGCGGATCAGCGCCGTCTCCGGCGAGATCGTGGTCGAGGTGGTCGAGAACCCGATCATCAACCGGGTGATCTTCGAAGGGAACAAGGGCCTCAAGGAAGACAAGCTGCGCGACGAGGTCACCCTGCGGCCCCGCAGCATCTTCACCCGCGCCCGGGTGCAGCAGGACGTCCAGCGGATCGTCGAACTCTATCGCCGCTCGGGCCGGATCTCGGCCGATGTGGAGCCGAAGATCGTCGAACTGCCCCAGAAGCGCGTGGACGTGATCTTCGAGATCGACGAGGGCGCCAAGAGCGGCGTGCTGCGCACTAACTTCCTGGGCAATGTCGAGTTTTCCGACAACGATCTGCGCGACGTCGTCGTGACCGAGCAGAGCGCCTGGTACAAGCTGTTCAGCAGCAACGCCAACTATGACCCCGACCGTCTGGAATACGACAAGGAGCAGCTGCGCGAGCACTACCGCAACCGCGGCTTCTATGATTTCCGCGTCGTCTCGGCGGTCGCCGAACTGGCGCCGGACAAGAACGGCTTCGTCATCACCTATACGATCGACGAGGGGCCGGAATACCGGTTCGGCAAGGTCGAGGTGCAGACCGAGCTGGAGCGCCTGAACAAGGAGACCCTGGTCCAGATCCTGCCGATCCAGGAGGGCCAGATCTACCAGGACGAACGCATCGAGCAGGCCACCGACACCCTGACCTTCGCGGCCGGCGCCGCCGGCTTCGCCTTTGTGGACGTTCGTCCGCGCTATACGCCCAACCGCGAAACCCGCACGGTGGACGTGACCTTCGCCGTCGACGAGGGGCCGCGGGTCTATGTCGATCGCATCGATATCATCGGCAATACGCGCACCCTGGACTATGTGGTCCGCCGCGAGATGAATCTGGCCGAGGGCGACGCCTATAACCGCGTCCTGGTCGATCGCTCGCGCAACCAGATCCGCGCGCTCGGCTTCTTCGAGGACGTGGCGATCGAGGAGACCCCGGGCTCGGCGCCGGACCGCACCAATCTGCAGGTCCAGGTGACGGAACAGCCCACCGGCGAGCTGTCCTTCAGCGCCGGCTATTCCTCGGTGGACCAGCTGATCCTCGACCTGGGCGTCACCGAGCGGAACTTCCGGGGTCGCGGCCAGAATGTGCGCGCCCGTGTTTCGGTGGGCTCCCTGCGCCAGCAGGTGGACTTCTCGTTCACCGAGCCCCGCTTCCTGGGTCGCGATCTCGGGGCGGGCCTCGACCTCTATTCCTATCGCTATGACCTGACCGACTATTCGGCCTACCGCACCAACACCATCGGCGGCGGCGTCCGCCTGGGCTTCCCCCTGACCCTGAATTCCCGGGCCTCCCTGCGCTACACCCTGCGCCGGGACGAGGTGGAAATCCCGGCCTCCTATTGCGATCCCGCGGCGCCGATCGTCTCGATCTCGCTTTGCCAGCAGCGGGGCGCCTATACGACCTCGCTGGTGGGTTATGGCGTGCGTCTCGACCAGCGGAACGACCCGATCAATCCGACCCGTGGCTTCTACACAGCCCTGAACCAGGATCTGGCCGGGGTCGGCGGGGACGTGAACTATCTGAAGACCGAGGTCGAGGGCGGCTGGTACTACGGCTTCTCGCCGAGCTTCATCCTCAGCGCCACCGGCTCGGCCGGCTATGTGGACGGGTGGAGCGGCGATACGGTCCGGATCAACGACCGCTTCTACAAGGGCGGCAACAGCTTCCGCGGCTTCGAGACCGCCGGCATCGGCCCGCGGGATCTGAACGCCAGCCGCTCCGACGCCCTGGGCGGCAAGGCCTACGCCATCGGCAATGTGGAGCTCACCGTCCCGACCTTCCTGCCGGAGCAATACGGCGTGAAGGCCGCCCTGTTCTCCGACTTCGGCACCTTGGGCATGCTGGACGATGAGGATAAGCTGACGGTGGCTGGCGTCGTCGATCCGAATATCGTCGACGACATGTCCCTGCGCGCCTCGGCGGGCCTCAGCATTTTCTGGCGCTCCCCCATGGGCCCCATCCGCTTCGACTTCAGCCAAGTTTTGGCCAAAGAAGATTACGACAAGACGGAAACCTTCCGGTTCTCCACCTCAACGAGGTTCTGATTTCATGACCACCAAACCCCTCGCCGCCGGCTTCGCCGCCGCTGCGGCCCTTGCGCTTATGCTCTCGACGGGCGCCCAGGCCCAACAGGCTGCCGCGCCACAGGTCTCGCACGGCGCGCCCATCGCGGGGGTCTGCGTAATGTCTGTCGATGGCGCCATCGGCGCGTCCACCGTCGGCCAGTATGTCCAGACGCGGCTGCAGCAGATCGCCACCCAGGTGGAAGCCGAGCTGAAGGCTGAAGAGACGGCCATCACCACCGAGGCCCAGACCCTCGAAACCCAGCGCGCCACGCTTGGCCAGGACGCCTTCGAAACCCGTCGCGCCGCCCTGCAGGTGCGGGTCAATTCCTTCCAGCGCAAGGCCGCCCAGCGCGAACGCGAACTGGCCGTCACCCAACAGAAGGCCCTGGCCCGCGTTGGCCAGGAGATGGAGCCGCTGATCCGTGACGTCTATCAGCAGCGCCAGTGCGCCATGCTGGTGAATCGCGACGCCCTTCTGCTGGCCAACCCGCAGATGGACATCACCCAGGCCCTGGTCACGGCCCTGAACGCCAAGATCACGCAGTTTGCTTTCGACCGCGAACGGCTGGACCAGCAGGCGTCCGGCGCCCAGACTAGATAATCGAACGACTCGCCAGAGGGCGCGGGTCGCGCCTGGAATCCCATGCCTGACCCGCGCTTCTTCGAGGACCTCGGTCCCAAAACGCTTTCCGAACTCGCCCAGCTCGTGGGGGCGGAGCTTCGCGCACCGGATGAGGGCGCCCGCCAGGTGCAGTCCGTGGCGATCCTCGACCGCGCCGAGGCCGACAGCATCACCTTCCTCTCCGACCGACGGCGCAAGGCCGATCTGCTGGCCAGCCGCGCTGGCGCCTGCTTTCTGCATCCCAGCCTGGCCGAGGCCGCGCCAGATGGCTGCGCGGTCCTGCTGACGCCGTCGCCCCAGGCGGCCTACGCCCTGGCGGCTCAGGTCCTGCACAGGCCGCGCATCAACCGGTCCGAGGCGTTTGTCTCTCCGAGCGCCAGGATTGAAGCGGGAGCCCAGATCGCACCGGGCGCGGTGATCGGCGACGGTGCGCAGATCGGCGCCGGAACCGTGATCGGCTCCGGGGCGGTCATCGGCCCCGGCGTCGCCATCGGCCGTGATGGCGAGATCGGTCCCCGCGCGGTGATCGGCTTCGCCCTGATCGGCGACCGGGTGCGGATCTATGCCGGCGCGGTGATCGGCGAGGCGGGCTTCGGCGCCACCCCAGGCCCCACGGGGCTGATCGACATTCCCCAGCTTGGCCGGGTGATCATCCAGGATGGGGTGACGATCGGGGCGGGGACCTGCATCGATCGCGGGGCTTTTGAGGACACCGTCATCGGCGAGAACACGAAGATCGACAACCTGGTGCAGATCGCCCACAACGTCCGCGTCGGACGCAACTGCGTCATGGCCGCCCACACCGGGATCTCCGGCAGCGTGACGATCGGCGACGGCGCTCAGTTCGGCGGCAAGGCCGGGGTGGCCGACCATCTGGACATCGGCCAGGGCGCCCGTGTCGCGGCCGGCGCCGGGGTCATGAAAGATATTCCCCCAGGCGAAACCTGGGGCGGCGTGCCGGCGCGGCCGGTAAGGACATGGATGCGCGAGACCGCCTGGCTGTCAAAGATGGCCCAGCGCCGCGGAGAAGGAGCAGGCGCATGAGCCGCAAAGCGCCGGTGAACGAGAATCCGACCGAGATCGACATTTCCGAAGTCCTTCGGCGAATTCCCCACCGCTATCCGTTCCTGCTGGTGGACCGCGCCGAGGAGTACAAGCCGAGCGAATCCATCGTCGGCATCAAGTGCGTGACCTTCAACGAGCCGTTCTTCGCCGGCCACTTTCCCGAGTACCCGGTGATGCCCGGCGTGCTGATCGTCGAGGCCCTGGCCCAGACCGGCGCGGTGCTGATGTCCAAGTCGCTGGATGTCGACGTGGCGGGCAAGACCATCCTGTTCATCTCGCTCGACAACTGCCGCTTCCGCCATCCGGTCCGGCCGGGCGACGTCCTGCGCATGCCGGTTGAGGTGGTTCGCCATCGCGGCGATCTCTTCAAGTTCAAGGGCCACGCCATGGTGGGCGACAAGATCGCCGCCGAGGCCGAATTCGCCGCCATGGTGGTGGCCACCCAATGAGCGTCGACATCCATCCCACCGCCATCGTTGCGGGCGGCGCCGAGTTGGCCGACGGCGTGAAGATCGGTCCCTACTCGATCATCGGCGAGCATGTGAAGATCGGGCCGCGGACCGAGCTGCTGTCGCATGTGGTGGTCGAGGGGCACACGACCATCGGCGCCGACTGCAGCGTCCGCAACTTTTCCAATCTGGGCGGGCCGCCGCACCACACCGGCTACAAGGGTGAGCCCACCGAGCTGATCATCGGTGATCGGAACCGGCTGTGGGAGCACGTCACCATGCACATCGGCACCCCCGATGGCGGCGGCGTGACCCGGGTCGGCAATGACGGCATGTACATGGCCACCAGCCATGTGGGCCACGACTGCGCTGTGGGCGACAATGTGGTTCTGGCGCACTCGGCCACGCTCGGCGGACATGTGGACGTGGGCGACTTCGTGATGGTCAGCGGCCTGGCGGCGGTGCACCAGCACTGCCGGGTCGGGCGCTATTCGTTCATCGGCGGCCTGGCGGCGGTGACCAAGGACGTCATCCCCTACGGCCTGGTCTGGGGCAACCACGCCCACCTCGAGGGCCTGAACCTGGTGGGGCTCAAGCGCCGCAACTTCTCCCGCGAGATGATCGCCGAGTTGCGTTCGGCCTACCGCCTGCTGTTCGCCGAGGAAGGCACCTTCCAGGAGCGGATCGAGGACGCCATGGCCACCTTCGGCCACAGCGCGCCGGTCATGGAGATCATCGACTTCATCCGCGCCGAGGCCAACCGGCCGCTCTGCCTGCCGGAGCGGGAGGTCTAGGGCCTTGTCCAAGCTCGGCCTGATCGCCGGCGGCGGCGGGCTCCCGGTCGAGATCGCCACAGCCTGCCAGCAGGCGGGCCGGCCGCTCTTCGTGGTGCGCCTCAAGGGGTTTGCGGGATCGGAGCTGGCCGCCTTTCCGGGGGCCGATATCGGTCTGGCCGAACTCGGCAAGTGCATTCGCGCGCTCAAGGCCGCTGGCTGCGAATCCATCTGCTTTGCGGGCCATGTCAGCCGGCCGGACTTCGCCGCCCTGCGGCCCGACGTGCGCGGCCTGAAGGCTCTGCCCGGGCTGATCGCCGCGGCCCGCCATGGGGACGATGGCCTGCTGCGCGCCCTGCTGCAGGAGTTCGAGAAGGAAGGCTTCACCATCGAGGGCGCCGACCAGGCCATGGGCGACCTGCGCCTTCCGGCCGGCGCCCTGGGCAGGGTGCGACCAGGGTCAGCTCATGCCGGCGATATCGCCCGCGGGCTGCATGTGGCCCGCGAGCTCGGCCGCCTGGATATTGGTCAGGGGGCGGTCGTCTGCGACGGCCTAGTCCTCGCCGTCGAGGCCCAGGAGGGCACCGACGCCATGCTCCGCCGGGTCGCCGACCTGCCGGCGGCTATTCGCGGATCGTCAGACGCCCCCCGCGGGGTCCTGGCCAAGGCGCCCAAGCCGATCCAGGAGACCCGGGTCGATCTGCCCACCATCGGCCTTGGCACCCTCCAGCGGGCGGCCCGCGCCGGGCTGGCCGGCGTGGTGGGGGAGGCCGGTCGCCTGCTGGTGCTCGACCGGGCCGAGGTGATCGCCCTGGCCGACGAACTGGGCCTGTTCGTCTTCGGCGTGGAGCCCGAACGTCCATGACCCAGCCCCTCTGCATCATGCTGGTGGCGGCCGAAGCCTCCGGCGATGACCGGGGCGCCGGCCTGATGGCGGCCCTGAAGGCGCAACTCGGGCCTGAGAACCTCCGGTTCGTGGGTCTGGGCGGCCAGGGCATGGCGGCTGAGGGTCTGGACAGCGCCTTCGACATGTCCGAGCTGTCGATTCTGGGGCTGCTGGAGGGGCTGCTGGCCTATCCAAAGGTCGTGCGCCGCGCCGATGAGATGGCGGCCCTGGCGGTGCGCGAAAGGCCCGACGTGGCCATCCTGATCGATTCCTGGGGCTTCACCCTGAGGGTGGCGCAGCGGCTCAAGGCCCAGCTGCCCGACATGCCGGTCATCAAATATGTGGCGCCTCAGGTCTGGGCCTCGCGCCCCGGCAGAGCCGCGGTGCTGGCGCGCCATGTGGACCATCTGCTGTCGATCCACACCTTCGATGCGCCCTACTTCGAGAAGGTGGGCCTGCCGACCACCTTCGTCGGCAACAGCACGCTCAGCCTCGACCTGTCGGCCGCCGACCCGGTGGCCCTGCGCCGCCGCCTGGCGATCGGACCTGACGAGCCCGTGCTGGTGGTGCTGCCCGGCAGCCGACCCAGCGAGATCGCGCGCGTCCTCCCGCCCTTCGAGGAGGCCGTCGCCCTGCTGAAGACCGCCAGGCCCGGTCTGCAGGTCATCGTGCCGGCCGCCGCCACCGTGGCCGATGCGGTCAAGGCGCGGGTCGCTGGCTGGCCCTATCGGGCGCATGTGGTGGAGGGGGAGGCCGATCGGTACGCGGCCATGAAGGCGGCCACCGTGGCGCTCGCCTGCTCCGGCACCGTGACCACCGAGCTCGCCCTGGCCGGCGCGCCCATGGTCGTCGGCTACCGCCTGGGGCCGGTGACCTACGCCATTCTCAAGCGCCTGATCCGCACCGACTATGTGACGCTGTTCAACATCGCCGCGCAGGACTTCGTGGCGCCGGAGCTGATCCAGGCCGACTGCAA
This sequence comes from uncultured Caulobacteraceae bacterium, assembly GCA_937910255.1. Lineage (GTDB taxonomy): Bacteria > Pseudomonadota > Alphaproteobacteria > Caulobacterales > Caulobacteraceae > Phenylobacterium. Next base: position 8,532 of record CALEOQ010000579.1, read on the forward strand.
CGGCCCCAGGATCGCCCGTGAGATCGCCCGGCGGCTGGATGACCCGGATCTGCGCCGCGCCCAGGTGGACGCCCAGGACAAGGCCCTGGCCCAAATGGGGCGCGGCGGCCCCGATCCCTCGGAGGCCGCCGCGCGGGCCGTTCTCAAAGTGCTCGGTAGAGCCGCGGCTTAGCCGCGCTGGTCGACCGAGGTGTAGTCGCGCTGAGCCGCGCCGGTATAGATCTGGCGCGGACGCCCGATCTTCTGCGACGGATCCTCGACCATTTCCTTCCACTGGGCGATCCAGCCGACGGTCCGCGCCAGAGCGAACAGCACGGTGAACATCTCCGGCGGGAAGCCAAGGGCCCGCAGGGTGATGCCCGAATAGAAGTCCACGTTCGGATAGAGCTTGCGCTCCACGAAGTAGGGATCGTTGAGCGCGATCTTTTCGAGCTCCATGGCCACCTTCAGCAACGGATCGTCGGTGTGGCCCATCTCGGCCAGCACTTCATGGCAGGTGGCCTGCATGACCTTGGCGCGCGGGTCGTAGTTCTTATAGACCCGGTGACCGAAGCCCATCAGCCGGTAGCGGCGATCCTTCACGCCCTGAACGTATTCGGGGATGTTCTCCACCGAACCGATCTCGGCCAGCATGTTGAGCGCCTCTTCGTTGGCGCCCCCATGGCTGGGACCCCACAGGCAGGCGATGCCGGCGGCGATGCAGGCGAACGGATTGGCGCCCGACGAACCGGCCAGGCGGACGGTCGAGGTGGACGCGTTCTGCTCGTGATCGGCGTGCAGGATGAAGATGCGGTCCATGGCGCGGGTCAGGACCGGATTGGGCTTCCAGTCCTCGGCCGGAACCGAGAAGCACATGCGCAGGAAGTTCTCCGCATAGGACAGGTCGTTGCGCGGGTGCACGAACGGCTGGCCCTTGGAGTATTTGAAAGCCCGCGCCGCGATGGTCGGCATCTTGGCGATCATGCGATGGGCCGAGATCATCCGCTGCTGCGGATCATCGGTGTTGGTGCTGTCGTGATAGAAGGCCGACAGGGCGCCGACCGCGCCGACCATGATGGCCATCGGGTGGGCGTCGCGGCGGAAGCCGGCGAAGAACCGGTCGAACTGCTCGTGCAACATCGTGTGGTAGGTGATGTTGTGGTCGAACTCGGTGAACTGTTCCGCCGTCGGCAGTTCGCCGTGCAGGAGCAGGTAGCAGACTTCCAGGAAGCTGGACTTCTCGGCCAGCTGGTCGATCGGGTAGCCCCGATGCAGCAGAATGCCCGCGTCGCCGTCGATGTAGGTGATCTTGCTTTCGCAGCTCGCCGTCGACGTGAAACCCGGATCGTAGGTAAAGACATCGGCCTCGGCGTACAGCTTGCGCACGTCCACCACGTCCGGACCCGTCGTACCCTTCAAGATGGGTAGCTCGACAGATTTGGCGCCAATGCTGATCTTCGCCGTATCGACCATGCCATCCCCTTTCAAATGACTAGGAATTAAAACGTCTGTTCGCTTGGCCTTATAGCGGTTTACGCAGCGGGCGAAAGCGCATCGTCAAGCCGACCCAGGCTTTCCTCGCGTCCAAGCGCCGTGAGCGCGCCGGCGAGGTCCGGCGCAGAGGCGGCGCCGGCCAAGCAGATGCGCAGGGCCTGGCCGAACTTACCGATGCCGACGCCTTCGGATTCGGCGAAGGCGCGAATCTCGACCTCGAGGGCCGGAACATCCCAGGCGCCGGCTGCGGCCAACCGGTCCCGCAGCCGGCCTAGCCGTGCGCGGGTTTCTTCGGTGAGCAGCACGGCCGCCTTTTCGGGCATGGCCAAGGGCCGCTGCGCCAGGACGAAGACCGTCGAATCGGCCAGGTCCAGCAAGGTCTTGGCGCCGTCGCGCACCAAGGGAATGGCGCGTTCGAGTACGGGACGAAGGTCGGCCGGGACCTTCAGATCGCGGCTTTCGTGGATGGCTGTCACGAGGTCCGCCAGGCGGCTGATCTCGGCCTGGCGGATGTAATGGTTGTTGATGTGATTGAGCTTGGCCCAGTCCAGGCGGGCCGGCGCGCTGACCACGTCTGCGATGTCGAACCAGCTGATGGCCTGCTGGTCGCTGAAGATCTCGTCGTCCCCATGGCCCCAGCCCAGGCGGGCCAGATAGTTGCGCATGGCCTCGGGCAGATAGCCCATGGAATCGAACTCGCTGACCGCCTGGGCCCCGTGGCGCTTGGAGAGCTTGGCGCCGTCGGGACCATGGATCAGCGGCAGGTGCGCCCAGACCGGGACCTCCCAGCCGAGCGCCTTGTAGATCAGGGTCTGGCGGGCGGCGTTGTTGAGATGATCGTCGCCGCGAATCACGTGGGTCACGCCCATGTCGTGGTCATCGACCACCACGGCCAGGTTATAGGTCGGCGAACCGTCGGTGCGCAGCAGGATCAGGTCGTCCAGATCCTTGTTCTGGAACCGGACGTCCCCCTTCACCTTGTCGGCCACCACCGTGTCGCCGGTCTGCGGACTCTTCAGGCGCACGACAAAGGGGCGGTCAGGGGCGTCGTTGGGGGTGATGTCGCGCCAGGGCGAACGGACCACCCGGCCCTCGGCCCGCGCCGTCTCGCGCTCGGCGTCCAGCTCCTCAGGCGTCATGTAGTCGCGATAGGCTTCGCCGCGGGCCAGGAGCTCGTCCACGGCGGCGCGATGCAGGTCGGCCCGGGCGGCCTGGAACACCGGCGCCTCGTCGGCCTCAAGGCCCAGCCACTTCAGGCCCTCGAAGATGACGCCCACGGCGGCCTCGGTGGAGCGCTCGCGATCGGTGTCCTCGACGCGCAAAAGGAACTTTCCGCCGGTGCGTCTGGCGTAAAGCCAGTTGAAAAGCGCCGTGCGGGCCGTGCCAATATGCATCGAGCCAGTGGGCGAGGGGGCGATCCGGGTGACGACGGGACGGTCGGGCATCGAGGTCGGGGGTCTTGAGGTGTCGCGGGCCGGCGGGATCGCCGGGCGATGGGGCCGGGGTCTTAGCATGCGCTTCCCCCGGGCTCCTAGTCCGCGGGCGCTCGCCCTGGCGCTGGGCGGCGCCATGCGCGCGCAGGCCGACCGTTGGAGCCTCTGGACGCCCGTCGCCTTCGGCCTGGGTTGCGCGGCATATTTCGCCCTGGATCGGGAGCCGCTGGGTCTGGTGGCCTGGGGGGCGGCGGCCCTGGCGCTGGCGATCCTGATCGCTGCGCGCCGCCTGAACATTTCCCGCAGCGCCGCCCTGCTGCTGATCCTCGCGGCCTTCGGGCTGGCGGGCTTTTCCGCCGCCAAGTTTCGGACCGACGCCGTGGCTGGACCCGTCGCGCCAGCCATGGACGGGCCGGCCTGGATCGAGGGATGGGTGGCGGACGTGGCGAGCCCAGGTCAGGGCGGCAGCCGAATTCTCCTGGCGCCGACCTGGATCGAAGGCCTGGAGTCGGCCGAGACGCCAACCCGCGTCCGGATCACGCTCCGTGATGTGACGCCACCGGCCCCTGGCCAGGCGGTTCGCATGCTGGCCCTGGTGAACCCGCCGCCGCCGCCGGCCAGCCCCGGCGGTTATGACTTCGCCCGTGACGCCTTTTTCGAAAGCATCGGCGGGGTCGGCTTCGCGCTCACCCCACCGGAGGCCGTAGACCTGCCGAAGCCCCCGGGGCGGCTTGTTCTGGATATGCGGATCAACGCCGCCCGCTGGGCCCTGGCCCAGAAGATCGTCGCCTCCATGGGGGCGGAAACCGGCGGCCTGGCGGCGGCCATGGTCATGGGCAATCAGGCCTTCGTTCCGCTCGAGCAGATCGAGCACATGCGGGCCTCAGGCCTCGCCCATCTGATCTCGATCTCCGGCCTGCACATGGCCATCGTCGGCGGCTTCGTCTTCGCCGGGGTGAGGGCGGGCGTGGCGGCCTGGCCCTGGCTCGCCCTGCGGGTGTCCAGTAAGAAGGTCGCGGCCCTCGCCGGGCTGAGCGCCGTGGCCTGCTATCTGGTGGTGTCGGGCGCCCCTGCGCCGGCCGAGCGGGCGGCGATCACCGCCTCGGTGGCCTTCGCCGCGGTGATTTTCGATCGCCGGGCCATCAGCCTGCACGGCCTGGCCCTGGCCGCCCTGATCGTCATGCTGATCCACCCCGAGGCGGTGACCGAGCCCGGCTTTCAGATGTCCTTCGCCGCCACCGCGGCCCTGGTGGCCCTGGCCGAGGCCTGGCCGCGGCCGATCCGCGAGATCAGCGCGCCCTGGCCCATTCGCCTGGCGCAGACCAGCCTCGCCTGGCTGGGGGCCAGCCTGGCCGCCAGCTTCGTGGCCGGCATGGCGACCGGGCCGTTCGCCCTGCAGCATTTCAACCGGATGGCCACCTTCGGCCTCCTGGCGAACCTCGCGGCCTCGCCGATCTCATCCTTTCTGATGATGCCGAGCCTCGCCATCGGCGCGGCGCTGGCGCCCCTGGGCCTGGGGGACATTCCCCTGATGGCGGCCGGCTGGGGGATCGGGCTGATCACCGATGTGGCTCGGATCGCCGCCGAGGCGCCCGGCGCAAACCTGCTGGTCGCCAGCGCCCCGGCATGGGCCCTGCCCAGCGCCTTTCTCGGCATACTCTGGATGTGCCTGTGGCGCGGCCCTGTCCGGTGGCTTGGCGTGCCCTTCGCCCTGGCGGTGAGCCTGGCGCCGCGCAGCGAGCCGCCCACCCTGTGGGTCGCCGCCGACGGCGCCCAGGTCGCGGTGCGACAGGGCGACCAGGCGATCCTCATGCGGCCGGACGTCAAGCGGTTCGCCGCCGAGCGCTGGGCGCAGAGGCGGGGCCTGACCCCCAGTCAGGACGAGGCGCCGCGCGACGCCCTCTATGTCTGTGATCGCTGGACCTGCCGACCAGGACGTGACGCTCCGGCCCCTGTCGCGACCTACTGGAGCCGAAAAGTCCCCGACGCCGAGACCCTGGCCAGGCTGTGCGCCGCAGCCGAGGTGGTCATCGTGCGCCCCGAACTGCCGCCAAACCTGTGCCCCGGCGTCATCGTGCTCAGCGGGACGGACTTCGCCCAGGGCGGGGCGCTGGAGTTGAGCCGCAAGGACGGCGCCTGGCTGGCCCTCTGGACCCAGGACCTGCGCGGGCGCAGGCCTTGGACCTGGGGAGCTAAGTCTTGAGCGCGTTTGGGCCGATAACCGGTCCCACCTATCGGAACGCGCTCTAGTGGTAGCGACGAATAAGGCCGACGAGGCGGCCCTGAACGGCCACCTGGTCGGGGCCGAAGATGCGGGTCTCATAGGCCGGGTTGGCGGCCTCCAGGGCCACCGAGGCGCCCTTGCGGCGCAGGCGCTTCAGGGTGGCTTCCTCGCCCATGACCAGGGCGACGACGATGTCGCCGGAATTGGCCGAGTCGGCCCGTCGGATGACCACATAGTCGCCATCGAGAATGCCGGCGTTGATCATCGAATCGCCCTGCACTTCGAGGACGAAGTGTTCGCCGGCTCCCAGCATCGATTCCGGCACGTGGATCCGGTCGCGCTCCTGCTGGATCGCCTCGATCGGCGTGCCGGCCGCGATTTTGCCGAGCACCGACAGTTCGCGGGTGTCATTGGCCGCCTGCGGCGCCGATGGCCCGTCACCTTGTTCGACCAGCTGCGGCCGGAAAGCCTGCCGCCCCTTGGGCGGGGCGGTCGCGGTGGCCTGCTGCGGCAGCTTCACGACCTCAAGCGCCCGGGCGCGATGGGGCAGGCGGCGGAGGAAGCCCCGCTCCTCCAGCGCCGTGATCAGCCGGTGGATGCCGGACTTGGAGGCCAGGTCGAGGGCTTCCTTCATCTCATCGAAGGACGGCGAAACGCCGGTCTCCTTGATCCGCTCATGGATGAACATGAGCAGTTCGTGCTGCTTACGGGTCAGCATTGGACTTTCCCAACCTAAAGAACAAATCGCAAACGTTACGAATGTTCTCTAGGCGTTCTTCCTTAATGTCAAGTTACCCACAAGGCCGTTGAAATCGCGCGGAATCTTGGAGCTGAGCCGCCGTTTCAGGCCGACTCGGTCGGTCCTCAGCCGAGCAGGGCGCGGGCGGCCTGGGCCACATCGGCCTGACGCATCAGGCTTTCACCGACCAGCATGGCCCGTGCGCCGGCGGCCTCCAGACGGCGCACGTCGGCCGGTCCGGCGATGCCGCTCTCGGTGACCAGCAGGGCGTCGGCCGGCGCCAGGGCGGCCAGCCGTTCAGTGATCGAGAGATCGGTCTCGAAGGTGCGGAGATTGCGGTTGTTGACGCCCACCAGCCGGGCGCCGAGGGCGGCCGCGCGGGCCATCTCGGCCTCGTCATGCACCTCGACCAGGGCGTCCATCCCCCAGGCGCTCGCCTGGGTTAGGAGGTCGGCGGCCAGGGCGTCATCGACCATGGCCATGATGATCAGGATGGCGTCGGCGCCCAGGGCGCGGGACTCGGCCACCTGCCAGGGATCGACCAGGAAGTCCTTGCGGATCGCCGGCAGGCCCACGGCCTTGCGCGCGGCGGTCAGATAGGCGTCGTCGCCCTGGAAGCTGGGACCGTCGGTGAGCACCGACAGGCAGGCTGCGCCGCCGGCCTCATAGGCCCTGGCCAGGGCCGGGGGGTCGAAGTCGGCGCGGATCAGGCCCTTGGATGGCGAGGCCTTCTTGATTTCGGCGATCAAAGCCAGACGGCCCGGCGCATGCGCCGCAGCCAGTGCGGCGTGAAAGCCCCGGGGCGCGCTGACGACCTTGGCGGCCGCCTCCACCTCGGTCACGCTGCGGGCGGCCTTGCGCTCGGCGACCTCGGTCCGCTTGTAGGCGGCGATCTGGTCGAGAATGTCGCTCATGAGTGGGTGATCTCGCACAGGCGGTCGAGGGCGGTCAGCGCGCGACCGTCGTCGATCACCTGTCCGGCCAGCGCCACCCCTTGGCTCAGGGTCTCGACCTTGTCGGCCACCAGGAAGGCGGCGGCGGCGTTCAGCGCGACGATGTCCCGATAGGCGCCGACCTCGCCCTGGAGCAGGGCGCGCAGGGCCGCAGCGTTGACCTCCGGCGCGCCGCCGGTCAGGTCCGACAGGGCGGCGCGGGGCAGGCCGACCGCCTCCGGGGTGATGGTGAAGAGCCGCACCTGGCCCTCGCGATACTCCGCCACCTGGGTCTCGCCGGTGGTGGTCATCTCGTCCATGCCGCCGCCATGGACCACCCAGGCGCGCTCGGCGCCCAGGCCGCCCAGTACGCGGGCGAGGGGCTCGACCCAGCGTTCGGAGAACACGCCCAGCACCTGGCGCTGGGCGCCGGCCGGATTGCCCAGGGGCCCCAGCAGGTTGAACAGGGTGCGGAAGCCGAGCTCGGCGCGGATCGGCGAGACGTGCTTCATGGCCCCATGGTGGGCCGGGGCGAACATGAAGCAGAGGCCAGCCTCGTCCAGGGCGCGCAGCTGCTGCTCGCGGCTGGCCATGATGTTGACGCCAAGGGCGCTCAGCACATCGGCGGCGCCGGACTGGGAGGAGAGCGCCCGGTTGCCATGTTTGGCCACCTTCAGGCCGCCGCCTGCCGCCACAAAGGCCACGGCGGTGGAGATGTTGAGGGTGTGCAGCCCGTCGCCGCCGGTGCCGCAGACATCGATCACCTGGTAGGGGTGGTCGAGCGTGATGGCGGCCTCGCGCATCGCCCGGGCGCAGGCGGTGATCTCGCCCACCGTCTCGCCGCGCATCCGCATCGCGGTCAGGGCGGCGGCCACCTGGGCCGGGGTCGGTTCGCCGCGCAGGCAGGCGGAGAAGAAGACCTGGGCGTCGGCTTCCGACAGGGTCGCACCGTCGGCCAGGCGCGCCAGCAAGGGCTTGAAGGCGTCAGACATGGGTCAGGCTCACGCCTCGGTCAGACGCCGCGCGCCGGCCAGGTCGAGGAAGTTGGCGAGCAGGGCGTGGCCGCCCTCGGTGGCGATGGACTCCGGGTGGAATTGGACCCCGAAGATCGGCCGGCTCACATGCTGCACGCCCATGACCTCGCCATCCTCGGTCCAGGCGGTGATCTCCAGGACGTCGGGCATGGTCTCCCGACGCACCGACAGGCTGTGATAGCGGGTGGCGGTGAAGGGGTTGGGCAGGCCGGCGAAGACGCCCTTGCCCGTGTGGTGCATGGGGCTGGTCTTGCCGTGCATCAGGGTCGCAGCGCGGATGACCTCGCCGCCAAAGGCCTGGCCGATGGCCTGGTGGCCCAGGCAGACCCCGAAGATCGGCAGATCGTCCGGCGCCTTGGCCAGCAGGTCGAGGCAGAGACCTGCCTCATTGGGGGTGCAGGGGCCGGGCGAGAGCAGCACGCCCTCCGGCTTCAGGGCAATCACCTCCTCGGCGCTCAGCGCGTCATTGCGATGGACCAGCGTTTCGGCCCCAAGCTCGTTCAGATAGTGGACGAGGTTGTAGGTGAAGCTGTCGTAGTTATCGACGACGAGGATCATGAGCGTTCTCTAGGCCAAAGCTTTAAGGTGCGCAAAGCGCCGCGTTGCATATGGGGTGCGGCAGGCCGATGCTGCAAACATGACCGCTGCCGATTCCGCCCTGGACCATGACGCGCTGGCCGAAGCGCGGAGCCTGCTGGCGACGCCCGCGGCGAGCGAGCGGGTCTGGCCGGTGCTGGCGGCCGCGGCCTTCGCCGCCGTTGCAGCTCTGGCCCTGGCGGGCGCCATGATCACGGCCCCGCCCGTTGTGACCCAGCATCTGGCGGTCGAATCGGGCGCCTCACTGGATGACGCACCCCTTAGCGAAGCATCCCTTAGCGAAACGCCCCTCAGCGAAGGGCCTTAGACGAATCGCCAGGCGTCCTCGGCGGCCTGGCGAAGGGCGCGGGCCTTGTGCAGGGTCTCGTCGTACTCCGCGTCGGGATCGGAGTCGGCCACCACCCCACCGCCGGACTGAATGTACATCTGACCGTCCTTGAAGCAGGCGGTGCGCAGGACGATGCAGGTGTCCACCGAGCCATCGGCGCCGAAATAGCCGACCGCGCCGGCATAGGCGATGCCCCGCTTCTCGATCTCCAGCTCATCGATGATCTCCATGGCGCGCACCTTGGGCGCCCCCGACAGGGTGCCGGCGGGCAGGGCGGCCATCAGCACGTCCACCGGATCGACACCCTCGGGGGCGTCGCCCTCCACATTGGAGACCAGGTGCATGACGTGGCTGTAGCGCTCGACGAAGAACGAGTCGGTCACTCGCACGCTGGGCCCCTTGGGCTGCGCCGTGGCGGCGTTGCGTCCGGGCTGGCGCAGCATGGCCACCCGGCCCACATCGTTGCGGCCGAGATCGAGCAGCATCAGGTGTTCGGCCCGCTCCTTGGGATCGGCGATCAGCGCCTGTTCGTGGGCCAGATCCTCTTCCGGCGTGGCGCCCCGGGGCCGGGTGCCGGCCAGCGGGCGGATGGTGATCTTGCCATCTCGCAGGCGGACCAGGATTTCCGGGCTGGAGCCGGCCAGCTGGAAGTCGCCGAAGTTCAGATAGAACAGGAAGGGCGAGGGGTTGGTGCGGCGCAGGGAGCGATAGAGCGCCAGCGGGTCCAGGGCGAAGGGCGCGCGGAAGCGGTGGCTGGGCACCACCTGGAAGATGTCGCCTGCGCGGATATAGGCCTTGGCCTTGCCGACGATCTCCCGATAGGCCTCGCGGCTGATCGGGGTGGTGAAGGCGTCGGCCTGGGGCGCGCCGTCCCGCTTCAGGGCCGGCGTCGGTCCCGCCAGATCGGCGACCACGGCGGCCAGACGCGCCTGGGCCGCCCCGTGGGCCGCCTCGGCCGACTGGCCATCGGGCCGTACGGTGGTGGCCAGGATGATTTCCTGGCCGATGGAGTCGAAGATCGCCACCACGGACGGCCGCGTCATGACGCCGTCCGGCAGGTTCAGGGGGTCTGGATTGACGTGGGGCAGCCGCTCCACCAGCCGGACCATGTCATAGCCCAGGGCGCCGAATACACCGGCCACCATCGGCGGCAGGCCGGCGGGGATGTCCAGGCGGCAGGCGGCCACCAGGTCGCGCAGGGAATCGAGGCTTCCCGCGGCCTGCGGCGTGAACCGGCCCGCGGCGATGTCGTCGCCCTCGGCGATCTCGGCCTGATCGCCCCGGCAGCGCCAGACCAGATCCGGCTTCAGGGTGATCACCGAGTAGCGGCCCCGCCAGGCGCCGCCCTCGACCGATTCGAAGAGGAAGGCGTAGGGCTGGCCGTGGCCGATCTTCAGATAGGCTGAGACCGGCGTCTCGAGGTCGTCGATCAGGCGGGTCCAGACCACCTGCGCGGCGCCCCCGTCATAGCGGGCGGCAAAGTCGGAAAGCGCAGGCTCGATGATCACGCCTTGGGCTCCGGCGTCTTGGCGGGGGCCTTGGTCGCTGGGGCTTCGACTGCGCCGGCTTCATCCTCCTCGCGGGGCTGAAGACCCAGCACGGCCCGGGCGCGGTTCTCGTCGATGCGGACCCGAACCTTGTCGCGGGCGGCCAGGCTGGCGGCTTCGGCGAGGTCGCGGAACAGGGCCATGCTGGCCTGGCCGCGGCCATCCTCCACCGCAGCGGCGATCTCGGCCGTGTCGCCGGGGCGGACGGCTTCGAGCTTGGCGACGGCGACGGCGAACTCCACGGCCCGGGCGGTGAACACCTCATCGGGCTCGGCGGAGAAGGCCTTGATCAGCATGTCCTGGGAAAGCTGTTCGGTCTGCTGGGCGGTGGCCCGGCTCAGGCTGGTGGCCCGGGTCACCCGTGCGCCGATGGTTCCGGCGGCGGCTTCCAGGGTCTGGCCGCCGCGCACCAGTTCGGCGAGTTCATCGGCCTTGGCTTCGAGCCGACGCACCATCTCCCGCTGCATCCAGGCGCGCACCAGCACGGGGCGAACCTCGTCCAGGGGGGGCAGGGCGGCCGGGATGATGCGCTCGACCTTGACGGCGAAGTATTGGCCCTCGGCCAGTTCGGCCAGATCGCTCTCGCCGCCATCGGCCAGTTCGAAGGCGGTCTCCAGGACCTGCGGCGTCAGGCCTTCGACCGGCTGACCCTCCTGGGTCCGACCCTGTTCGTTGATGGCCGGCAGGGTGACGACGGTGGCTTCGGCGGCCTTGGCGGCCTCCGCCAGGGACGCGCCGCCGATATGGGCCTCTTCATAGGCCTGGGTGCGCTCATAGACCTTCTCGGCGGCCGCATCCTCGCGGATCTCGGCCTCCAGCATGGGGCGGACGTCCTCAAGGGTCGGCTGGCGGCCGGGCGTCACCGACGTGACCTTGACCACGGCGAAACCGAGGTCGCCCTCGATGGGCGCGCTGACCTCGCCGGCGGCCAGGGCGAAGGCGGCCTCGGCCACCTTTCGGTCGGCGATGGCGGTGCGCGGGCGGCCCTCATAGAGAATGGGATCGACCCCCAGGTCCCGGGCCACGGCGGCCGGATCTTCACCTTCACGCAGACGCTGAGCGATGCGCGTGGCGGCGGCCTGATCCTTGGCCGGGATCTGCACCAGGGTGCGGGTCTCCGGCTGGGACAGGGTGTCGCGGCGGAACTCGAACCGCTCCTGCAGCTGTTCCTGGGTGACCTCGACGTCCAGGTCCTGCGGCCGCGGGGCGAAGCGGACCAGGGACAGCACGCGGTATTCCGGCTGGGTCAGCTGGTCGGCGTTCTCCTGCATGAAGGCCTGGAGCTGGTCGTCGCTCGGCAGCTCCGGCGCCTCGACATCGTTCACGCCCACCTGGAAATAGCCCAGGTCGCGCTGCTCGCGGTCGACCATGGCCTCCAGGGCGCTATAGGCCCGCGGCGCGCGCAGACCACTCACCAGGCCCGAGGCGAAGTGTTGCTGGGCGATCTCGTCCTCCAGCTGCGCCAGGAAGGCGTCGGGAGTCAGATCGGCCTGAGAGAGTCGCTGGGCCATCAGGTTGCTGTCGAACCGGCCGCTGATCGGATCGAAGAAGGCGGGAATTTCCCGCAGCTGGTCGGCCACCAGGCTGTCGGCGGGACGAAGGCCCATCTTGTGCAGCAGGGCCGCCAGGGCCTCGCGGGTGGCGATCTGTTCCAGCAGGCGCGGGATGATGCCGTTTTCGTCGGCCATCTGCGGGGTGATCTGCTGGCCGACCTGCTGCTCGGCCTGCTGGCGCCACTCGTCATATCGCTGGCGGAAGCCGGCGGCGTCGACGGCGCGGCCGTCAGCCTTCACCACCGTCGTGGAGAACTGGCCCTGCAGGATGTCGGACATGCCGAACACAGCGAAGCTGATGATCAGCAGGCCGATCAGGAGGGCCGCCACCCAGGATTTGGCGAAGGCGCGGAAAGCGGTAAGCATGGAGGACCCTTCCTCGGGCGCGAAGTCCGGAGGTGCGGGTATAGTGGAGGCGGCTTCCCCCCCGCAAGCACGTGACAGAGTCGATCGCTTGGCTTAACCGCCAGATCGACCCCACGGAGAGGCCCCGATGAACGCACCCACCCCCCTGATCGCCGGCAACTGGAAGATGAACGGGACGGCGGGCGCCCTGGCTGAAGCCCAGGCCGTGGCGGCTGGCGCGCCGGCTTCGGGCGTGCGGGTGGCGCTGTGTCCCCCCGCCACGCTGGTGGAGCGGATGAGCCGCGCCCTGGCCGGCGGCGCGGTGGTCATCGGCGGCCAGGACTGTCATGCCGAGGCCTCCGGCGCCTTCACCGGCGATGTCTCGGCCGAGATGCTGGCCGACGCCGGCGCGCGCCTGGTGATCCTCGGACACTCCGAGCGGCGCGCCGTCCATGGCCAAAGCGACGGCGATGTCGCCGCCAAGGTCCAGGCCGCCCTGCGCGGCGGGCCGGGGCCGGCCCTCCGCGGCCGC
>CALEOQ010000580.1 GCA_937910255.1 uncultured Caulobacteraceae bacterium
GCCCGCCGCCGATGGCAGCCCCCGAGCGGACCAGGCCGTCGGGCCGACGCTAACGGGCCGGGAAATAGTGCGTCCGATGCCAGGCGGCCTAAGGCCGGGGTCCCTGCTCGCCCGTGAGACCGGCGGGGGCGTAGACCAGGGTCTGGCGCGTCTGACACCGGGTCCGCCGCGACGCCTCCACCGGCGCGCCCTCCGGGGTCAGGGCCTCGCGGAAGCCGCCGCGCATATGGTCGGCGCCCAGGGTCCACCACAGCGGCAGGGCGCTGGTCTTCAGCCACTGGTCGAACCAGGTCGCAGCCTCGGCCATGGTTTGGAACGGCGGGGCCGGCGCAACGCTCTCCCGGCCCTGCGCCTTCAGCTGATCGACAGCGGTCTTCACCTGCTGGCTGGACGCCAGGTCGCAGACCAGGAGCTGGCCGCCATCGGCCACCACGGCGAGGTCCTTGACCCCCACAAGGGTCACCTGCATCCCAGCCGGAGCCCGGACCAGGCAGTCGGTCGCGCCCACCATCAGCGCTTCGCCGCGGATGGCGTTGCCGGCCGCGTCCTTGTCGCTGGCCTGCCAGACCGCGTCCCAGGCGCCGAGGTCGGACCAAGCGAAATCCACGGGCAGCACGGCCGCCCGCCGGGTCTTCTCCATGACCGCATAGTCGATGGAGATCTTGGGCGCGGTCCGGAAGGTTTCAGCCAGAACGCTCTGGCCCGCAGCGCAGGGCGCCACGGCGGCTCGCGCGGCCTCGGCGATGGCCGGGGCGAAGGCGTCCAGCTCGGCCAGGAGCACGTCGGCGGCCACCACGAAGTTGCCGCTGTTCCACAGGTATCCGGCCTCGATATAGGCCTGCGCCGTGACCGCATCAGGCTTCTCGACAAAGGCCTGGACGGGGCGCACGGCGCCGGTCGCCTCCCCTGGGGAGATATAGCCGTAGGCCGTCGAGGGGCTGGCGGGCCGCATGCCCAGGGTGACGATCTGGCCGAGGCGGGCGGCGTCCACGGCCGTCCGCGCGGCGGCGCGGAAGGCGGCCCCCTCGGGCATGTGGTGATCGGCGGCGACCACCACGGCGACGCCTTGCGGGTCGCGCCCGGCGATCCAGGCGCACGCCGCCGCCATGGCCGGGGCGGAATCGCGAGGCTCGGGCTCGAGCAGGACGGTCGCCGAGACTCCGATCTCCGCCAACTGGGCGGAGATCAGTTCTCCATGAGCGATCCCGGCCACGACGACCATGTCGCCGGCCTCGCCCAAATCGGCGACCCGCAGCACCGTCTCCTGGAACATGGAAAGCGCGCCGACCAGCGGGAGAAACTGCTTGGGATGAGCCGGACGCGACGCCGGCCAGAGGCGCGAGCCGGAGCCGCCGCACATGATGACGGGATAGATGGCCAACTGAAGTCTTCCCCCGCACTGCGCCGTGTCGCGATGGGAGCCAGATACACCCCCTCGCGCGAAAAAGCGCCGGCTCTCGGTTAGCGTGCAAATCCCGCGCCGGCCAAGCCTAAAGCCGCTCATTCTGCGCGGCGGCCGCTTATCGGCTGAATTTATTGCGTCCACATCACAGGCGGCCCGGGTTCCTTGCGCGAACGCTGCGCAGGCCAGCTCGACCCCTTAGCCGTAGAACGCCCGCCACCAGGCGACGAACCGCGGAATGCCCTCTTCCAGCGACACCTTGGGCGCATAGCCGGTGAGCGCCGCCAGCTTGGAGATGTCGGCATAGGTGGCCGTCACATCCCCCGGCTGCATGGGCAGGAAGATCTTCTGCGCGGTCGTGCCCAGGGCCTGCTCCAGCACCGCAATCATGTCCATCAGGCCGACAGGGCGGCTGTCGCCGATATTCAGGATCCGGTTGACCCCTGGCGCGGGCGGATGGTCCAGCGCCCCGATCACGCCGTCAACGATGTCGTCGATATAGGTGAAGTCCCGGGCCATCTGTCCCTGCCCGAACACCTCGATGGGCTCGCCGGCCAGGATCTTCTCGGTGAAGCTGAAATAGGCCATGTCCGGCCGGCCCCAGGGGCCGTAGACCGTGAAGAACCGCAGGCCGGTCTGCGGGAAGTCGTAGAGCTTACCATAGGCGTGGCTCATCAGCTCGCAGGCCCGCTTGGTCGCCGCATAGAGCGAGACCGGCGCATCGACGGCGTCCTCCTCGCGAAAGCCCGCACCGGCGCCGGGTCGGTCCCCATAGACCGAGCTGGAGGAGGCATAGACGAGATGCTCGAAACCTGGCGCATGGCGGCAGGCCTCCATCACCGACAGATGGCCCGCCAGGTTGGAGCGCTCATAGGCGAAGGGGTTGTCGATCGAGTAGCGCACGCCCGCCTGGGCCGCCAGATGCACCACGCGCCGTGCGCCGCTCTCCGCCACCAGGGCCGCAAAGGCCGGCGCATCGGCGATGTCCATGCGCACCATGCGGAACGCCGGGTGGGCCTCCAGCCGGGCCGCCCGAGCGGCCTTCAGCGCAGGATCATAATAGGCGTTGAACTCATCGACGCCGACCACGGCCTCGCCGCGGGCCAGCAGGCGCTCGGCCACATGCATGCCGATGAAGCCGGCCGCGCCGGTGACGATGACAGGCGCCGCCATGACCAAGCTTGGAACTCCCTCTCACGACCCTGCCATTGGACGGCCGGGCCGCGCAGGGGTCGCATGAAATCACGGCGAGGTGAAGCTCAGGCCGCAGCCGCCGTCAGTCGGACTTGTGCTGCGGCTTATCCTTGCGGGAGGTGGAGGCCATCTCCTCCAGCTCCTTCTCGCTCATCGACTTGACCATGGATTTGGAGGCGCCCTTCAGGTCGGATTTGGGCGTATCGCCCCGCTTGGCCGACAGGGCGGCGCCGGCGGCCTTTTGCTGGGCGGCGGATTTGGCAGGCATGTCGCATCTCCTGAAAAATCTGATGCGACGCCAACCGGGTCAGGGGCTGCCAAGTTCCCAGGCCCGCCAGGCCAGGATGGTGCGGACGGCGGGAATCGAACCCGCACTTCCTTTCGGAAAACAGATTTTCGTACCACTTCGACTTTCGCCGCCTGCCCGGTCGCCCGGGCGGTTCGTGGTCTGGACTATCCCTTCGCCCTAGCCGCCAGGCCTTAGGCGCCGCCCGTCTAGTCTCTACACCTTCCCCTGGCGGGCCAGGGGCTTGGCTCGGGATTAGCCTAGGTCGCCCCTTAGCCTTCCCCGAATTTGAGCGGTTCTACGCCGCGGATTTCCCCGCGGGCACTCTGAAGTCAAAGTCTGCTGCGTCTACCAGTTTCGCCACGTCCGCACATGGTGGCGTCTTCCTGCCACACCCCCTAAATCGACGCGAGGCGGATTTGCCCGTCCTGCTCCGGCGAAAGGGCCGCTTAACCCGCTCCCCCTATCCTTCCCTTCAGAAACAAGAGGGTCAGGCGCTGCCCTGCACCCCGAAGGTCAGGTGGATGTTGGAGCGGCGAAACTCAGAACGCAGACCCTTTCGCAAGGCGCGTCGCGCGCTGGAGCGGATCGAGGTGCTCGGCGCCAAGGTCGACCTGGTTCGGCCAGAGGAAGTGATGCACCACGTGGAGCTGGCTGTTGACGCAGCCAAACCCTACCTGGTCGCCAACCACAACCTCCACAGCCTCTATCTCCTACGTCGCACGCCCCAGCTGGCCGCCTTCTTTGACGACGCCGACCTGATCGAGGTCGACTCCACGCCGGTGATCACCTTCACGCGCGCTCTAGGCCTGCAGAGCCGCCCCTTCCATCGCTGCACCTATCTGGATTGGCGGGACCACTTCTGGAGTGTCGCCAACCGAAAGGCCTGGCGGGTCTACTACCTGGGGGGGGCGCCAGGCGTAGCTCAGGCGGCGGCCGATCAACTGAACCTGTCCTATCCTGAAGCGCAGATCCGCGTTCGGGATGGGTATTTCGACGCCTCGCCCGGGTCTGCCGAGAACTCAGAAATTCTGGCGGATATCGCCGCCTTCGCCCCGCACATCCTGTTTGTGGGCATGGGCATGCCCCGCCAGGAAGAATGGATCGTCAACAACCGGTCCGACCTGCCGCCTTGCGCCGTGTTTTCAGTGGGCGCCGCATTCGACTACGAGGCCGGCGTTCAAAAAGCTGCGCCGCGCTGGATGGGCAGGGCGGGCTTCGAGTGGCTGTACCGGCTGGTCCATGACCCCGTCAGGCTATGGCGCAGGTACTGCGTCGAACCTTGGTTCATGATCATCCCGGCGCTGCGTGACATCAGGCGCGCGTACTCGGCGGGAAGACTCCTCAAGAGCCCGGCGGGCCGTCCTTCAAGCCGCAGCGACCGCGCCAATGCGATCAGCCAGACGAGCCCAGTTCAGGGTCGACTGAATCTGACTGAAGATGGCGCTCAACCAGCCCCGGCGGCGGAGCTCGAGAAAGCGCTCATCACTGAGCGCCCGCAATCGCGCTTCGTCGATCGTCAGAAAGCCTGACAGGGACATCTGCGCCCCGCCTGGCACGGCGATCATGGCAGTCCGACCGTCGAGCAGCTCCAGCGCCTTGAGTTCCTCGACAAACGGGATGGTCGCCCGTTCGGCGGCCTGGGCGGAGCGACAGAACTGCATGGCTGACGCCAACAGATCCGCCGGCTGATCCTCGACAAACAGGGGCGCGCCGCCGGTTGGGGTCAGCACATCGCCTGTCTCGTCAATGCAGAGCGTGATCAGATCGTCTTCCTGCCGGAGGAAAAAAGGATAGCGCCGCACATAGATCGGGACATAGGCCCCCTCGCGCCAAGCGCCCTTCGTATCGACAAAGAGGTTCTCCCCCTCGCGCAGCCCGAGGATGGCCACGGGTCGAGCCCCCTCGCTGGCGGAAAAGGCGATGGGGTACCATTGGGCGGCGAGCGGGATCTCCGCCAAGGTGAGCGGAACAGCATTGGTGTTCCTGGCGAAGCCGAAATCCAGAGGCGCACGAAGCTGTAGCGCCCCATGGCGCTCCAGGCTGATCGTGACCGGATTGTCGTAGAATAGCGGCTTCATGACGGTGCTGGCTCGCTCCCCCAAAGGAAACTGTTCCGAACCCAGACGAGGCGCGGCCCCCTCCGTCGCATTCTGACGCGAAGCCGTCTATGTGCGAAGCCTCCGCGCCGCACCCTAATCTGGAAGCTTAACCATGGCCAAGCCGCCCCTGCCACTGCCCTTGGACATCGATCAGATCAAAGGCTTCCTCGATCCAGCTGAAGGCGCCGCCCTGCAGCGCGCGGCGATCGAAGGTGCGGGGCTCGGAGGCTGCCTGGAGATCGGCGCCTATTGCGGCAAGTCCGCCATCTATATCGGCGTCGCCTGCCAGAGCGTCGGCGCCGTCCTGTTCTCAATCGATCATCACAGGGGGTCGGAAGAGAACCAGCCCGGCTGGGCGTATCACGACGCCGAGCTCTGGGACGCGGCGCAAGGCGCCATGGACACCCTGCCCCACCTTCGTCGCAACCTGCGGGCGGCTGGGCTGGAGGAGACGGTGATCCCCATCGTCGGGCGCTCCGCTACGGTGGCCGCCCACTGGGGTGGGCGCCTGGGCTTCCTGTTTATCGATGGGGGGCACACCCTGGAGGCGGCGCTGAACGACTATCGGGGATGGACGCCGCACCTGGCGCAGGGCGGCTTGCTGGCGATCCATGACGTCTTCCCAAACCCGGCGGACGGTGGACGGCCCCCCTTCGAGATCTACCAGCGGGCGCTCGCCTCGGACCTCTTCGCCGAGGTGGAGGCGGTGAAGAGTCTACGGGTCCTGCGGCGGCTGTAATCGCGCGCCAACAGAGATCCATCCCCAACGTGCAAGCGAGCGGGCGCCTTTGAACTCCAGCGCGCGCGTTCGGGCGCTACTCTGGTCGAATTCGTGTCACACGGCCGCGATCACGTTTTGATAGGCGCCAAGCGGCAAAAGGCACGGCGATCGATCGCACCCAGAATGCTAAGGGCCCTCCATGCTTCTCCTTGGGGCGCGAGCCGCGCTCATCATATTTCTGGTCTGGGCGGCCTCAATCGTCTTCGAACCAAACCACGACGCGGCGCGCCTTGAGGTCGCGGCGGACGCCCTCGAGCATGGCCTCATGACATTTGGTCTCGTGGTGCTGATGAGCGCCGCGCTGCCGAAGATGCGACTCCTGCTGATAGGCCTTGGCGTGCTCGGCCTCGGCATTAGCCTTGAACTACTTCAACTCAGCCAGCTCGTGCCCGGGCGCTTCGAGCTCGGCGATATCGTGGCTGACCTGACCGGCATCAGTCTTGGCCTGTTCGCAGTGGGCGTTGGTGAGGGGCGCGCTCACGACACCCAGAACCAAGCCGAGCGGCATCGCGTGGAGATGAGCGGCTCAGAAGAGTAGCCCTTGGCCGACCGCTCAGCCGTGCCGCACCAACACGCCTGAGGCTCGAGTGAGGTCATAGAGCGCGTCGTGGGCCAGGATGGCGGCGGCCTGGGTCCAGGTGGGCCGCTCCTCGGGCCAGATGATCGCCTCTTCGAACTGCCATCCCATCCAGTAGCCGCCGCTGGCGTCACGGTGGGCGTCCTGCCAGGTCAGGAGCTCGGCGGCCTGGTCGCGGCGGTCCAGCGCGACGAGGGTCATCACCAGCTCGCAGGATTCCGCCACGGTGGCCCAGGGCTGCTCGGCCACGCAGCGGCAGCCGACGCCAAGCTCGACGAACCGGTCCCATTCGGCGTCCAACCGGTCCAGCGCCGCCCGGCCCTGCAGGGCGCCGCCCAGCATCGGATAGTACCAGTCCATGGCGAAGCCCGAGCGATCAGCGGTCCGGTCGAAGCGCGCCGGGCGACTACGCAGCGCCTCGCCGAGCCGCGCCTGCGCCGCCCGCCAGGCCGGCTGCGGCTCGCCGATCAGGTTCGCCAGCGCCAGGGCGCAGTCCAGGCTCTTGTGGATCGAGGCGCAGCCGGCGCGCACGGCGTCGTCGGCCGAGGTCCCATGGGCTTCCTGCGACCAGGAAATGTCGCCCTCCGGGTGCTGCAGGCGCAGGACAAAGCTGATCGCCTCCCGCACCATCGGCCAGTAGCGGCGAGCGACCTCGGCCTCGCCCGTCAGCGTCACGAAGTGCCAGACTACGACAGCGCAATAGGCGGCGAAGTTGGTGTCCCGGAAGGCTGGCGGCTTCACCCGGGCCATGTGCAGCCGGTCGGCCATGGGCAGCATGTTGCCATACTCGCCCAGCCAGGCGCCGTCTGAGCCCTGGCGCGCCATCAGGCAGTCGAGGCCGGCGCGGGCGGCGTCCCACTCACCGGCCACCGCCAGGGCCATGACGCATTCCCCATGGTTCCAGGGATCCCAGGGGCCGCCCGTGAACCAGGGAACGGCGCCGTCCGGCTCCTGGGCCTCCAGCATGCAGATGACCGCGCCGCCCAACGGATCTCGCCGCCGCGGGGGCGCCCGGCGTGAAACCACGCCCTGACTCATGCCGCCGCCTCGCCGGCCGCGGCGGATTTGCGGAAATAGAAGGCCACACTCTTGCCCATGATCGGATCGGCCAGGGCCTCGAGCCCCCGGGTCAGGGCGGGCTTCTCCATCAGGTCCCACACCAGGAACCGGTGGTAGGCCTTGATCATCGGATGGTCGTCCTGGCGGCTCCAGAAGGCGCATTTCAGCCACCAGTAGGGACTGTGCAGACCATGCGCGTAGTGCTGGCCGAGGAACCGGTAGCCGAGGCGCTCGACCTCCCGGCGCAGGCTGTCTTCCTGGAAGATGCGAACGTGGCCGCCCGGCTGGTCAGCATAGCCACCCTTGCCCGGCGCCAGCTTCCAGCAGATGGCTTCGGGCCAGGCGCGGGGCACAGTCGGGGAAAAGACGCCGCCGGGCTTCAGGACCCGGCTGATCTCGGCCAAGACCGCGAAATAGTCGTCCAGGTGCTCAAGCACCTCAGAGCAGATGACCGCGTCGAAGGTCGCCTCGGCGAAGGGTAGGCGATAGGCGTCGCCCTTGATGAAGGCGCAGGCCCCAGGGTTCGCAGGCTTAGGCAGTTCGCCGACCCCGCCAATCGCCTTGCGCAGCGACGGAAGATCCATGTCCAGGCCGACGACATTGACGCCGTCTTCCAGATGAACCCCGTGGCAGTGCCGCCCCTCCCCGCAGCCGAGGTCCAGGACCCAGTCCCCCGGGCGCAGGGCCAGGCGGTCGATCTTCACGGTCAGCACGCCGAGATCACCGCATCTTCGAGGACAGTTTCATAGGCGGCTGCGGCACGGTCCCAGGAAAACACTTCGCGGGCGCGGCGACGGCTGGCCTCGCTCAGGGTCGTGCGCTTGGCCGGATCGTCAAGCAGCTGGGCGATCGCGGTGGCGAGCGCCTGGGGATCGCCGCGGCGCACCACCACCCCGGCGTCTCCGACCACTTCGGGCAGGGCGCCGCCATCGGTGACCACCACGGGCGAGGCGCAGCTCATGGCCTCGGCCGCCGGCAGGCCGAAGCCTTCATAGAGCGACGGCGTCACACAGACCGTGGCTCTGGCGTACTGTTCGGCCATCTCTTCGCCGGTCAGGTCGCTGATGAAACTGATCCGATCGGCCAGGCCCAGACTGTTGAGCAGCTTTCCGGTGGGACCGTCGGGCTTGAGCTTGCCGATCACCACCAGTTCCAGGTCGGGATAGGCCGGCAACAGGTTGGCATAGGCCTGGATCAGGATGCCCAGACCTTTGAGCGGCACGTCTGCGCTCGCCGTGGTCAGCAGCCGGCGATCTCGCCGACGCAGGTCCGGCTGCGGGCGGAAGATGTTCTGATCGACCCCAATGGGGATGGCGGTCATCCGCTCGGGCGCAATCTTCAGGTAGCGGGCGACATCGCGCCCGGCGCTCTTGGACACCACGATCACTCTGTCGAGCCGGGGCGCCACATGCTCCTGCATGCCCAGGAAACTGTACCAGCGGCGGATCAGCCACCTGACCTTCGGGTCGGGTTCGGCGTCCAGGGCGAGTTCCAGATCGCGGCGGATGGGATGGTGGATTACGCCGACCACCGGCAGTCCCGCGCGCTGGGCGTCCAGCAGCCCATAGCAGAGCGACTGGTTGTCGATGACCACGTCATAGTCGCTGGCGTGCGCCTTCAGATAGCGGGCGATCCGGCGGCCGAAGGTGTAGGGCTCCATGAACTTGCCCGACAGATGCCCGAAGTACTCCGCCAGATCCGTCCAGCTCAGAAGGTGCCTTGGGCGCAGCGCCATGTGCCCATTATGGGGTTGGGCATAGAGGTCCAGGGACGGGATTTTGACCAGCTCCACCCCCGGCGGCAAATCCGGATAGGGCGGTCCCGACAGGATATCGACCTTGTGGCCGCGGGCGGCCAGGGCCCGTGCGGCCTGAAACAGGTACACGCCCTGTCCTCCCACCCGAGGGTCGGATCGATACGACAGGAAGGCGATCCTCAGGGAGCCGCCTCTTCGTGGACGGCCAGAATGGGGCGGCTGAAGGACGTCGGTCGCTAGGGGGGTCTCGAGCATGGCCTGCGGGGTCTACAGCCTGAATGGGCGGGAGCCTAGACGAACCTGTCCTTCCCCCACGTAAGTTGTTCAACAGAAACGCAATCAAGCGTGTTTCGACCATTTGATCCTTGCGCCGCGCCATTGCTCGAATGTTGCGGCGTGTGTCGGCGGCGCCGAGCAGGCGACACAATGGTCAGGCTTGCCACCGTGACGGGCAAATCGCGCCTTGAACGGGCTAACAAAATTCCCGCTAGAGGCGAATTATTTGTGCGAGACACTTGCACTTTCCATCGCTCGATGGCCATTGGGCGAACGCGCTCAAGCTCCGCCGGCAGCTGAGGCGTTTCGACCAGAAGTCACCCCTTAACGGTTCGTTAACCATCCATTTTGAGCGTTGCGTGCCCATATTGCGCACCGACTTGCTTGCCAAAATGTCGCAGGAGACCACCTTAGGATGGAACTTGCGAGGTTGTTATGGTTACTGAACCTTCAGCGGACTGGCCCATAGCAAGGGTGAAAGCTCATTCGTCCGATAATTTTACTTCACTGATGTATCGATTCCACTTGGCCGCAAGCACGCTGTTCAAGCTGACTTCGTCATGGCGAGCGAAGTGCGGAAACGATTCAGAAGCGCTGTACATATATACGGCTTTCCTACTCGCTCTTGCTGCAGAAGCGGTAAAGTCCGTGGGGCTGAATGACAATGATATGAGCGGCGATGTCACCGCGACATTGTCTGCCTTCAGTATTGCGTCAATGACGGGCATCCCTCGCGAGACGGTTCGCCGCAAGCTGCGTATCCTGTCGGACCGGGGCATGATCGTGCCAGGACCCGGCTCGGCCTTCAGCCTGACACTCGCCCGCGAGGCGATCCGAGAGTTTGTTCAACGCGCCCAACCCCTCGAGCTGCCCTACGACTGGGAGGCGCTGCAATGATCGCCTCAGAGCCCCCGTCGGCGCAGATTTTCAATCTTGAATTGAGCCGAGAGCCAGGCGCTGTAGACGCGCCTCAGCCCGCCGCGCCCTATTTCTTCGGTTCGGGTCTTCTGAGCCAGGACAGCGATCGGCGTGTGGTGGAGTACTGCCTGCTCGACACCTTCGCCACGATCGCGCTGAAGTTCCGCGCCGAATGGACCCTTGCGCCCAGCCATGGCCGCCTGCGCTGGCAGCCCGGCTCGGACGCCCTGGCCGGCCTTCTGATGCTGCGCCTGGCCGTGGCGCGCGAGACCGTGGTCATCGCCAGCCGCAAGGCTGAGGACTCCCTTCTGCCCATCGCCGCCATCGAAGAGGCGCGGCGCGTGGTCGAGGGCCAGGAATTCTATGAGAACCGCCAGCTGCGGGCGCGTGCGCCGGCCGCCTGCGCCCGCATGGCCCGCGCCCATGCCGAGGCCCTGGAGTCGGAGTTCACCGCCTTCCTGGTGGCCGCCCGCCTGCATGAGGTCTGGGCGATCAGCGAGGAGGCTCGGCGCAGTCCGCCCGAGGACGTCGTCGACGCCGTGATCGTGCCCTTCCCCATGGAGGAAGCCCGCAGCTTTCAGCCCCCCGCCCGAGCGCCGCGCCCCGTGGGCGGCCCGCTGCTCTCGCGGCTGCTTGATCCATTCACCGGGCGGGCACATGCACCGTCCCCGGAAGGACGCCCCCAATGAGCCAGCCAGGCGATATCCTTCGCGCCGTCGTCGGCCCCCTGGGCTATCCGATCACCCGCGACACCCTGCCGCCGCCCGACACCGTGCGATGGAACGCCCGCCGCAAGGCCGAGCTCCTGCTCGCCATCCGCGCCGAGCTGATCTCCCTGCGCGAGGCGGTCGCCCTCTATAAGTTGTCGGCCGAGGAAATCGCCGGCTGGCTCAGCCTGTTTGAGCGCCATGGCCTGGACGGTCTGAAGACCACCCGGGCCCAGAGCTATCGGCCCGCCAAGAGCCGCCGCGTCCAGGCGCCGTCGCAGCCCTTCGGCCAAACGCCCCAGAGCGCGATCCCCTGACTGGGTCCAGCCTCCCGCAGGGCCTCAGGCCGGCGTCTCCACCACCTGCAGCTGCTCGATGCCGGCCTCGCGTAAGACCGCGATAAGTTCGCTCATGGTCGTCTCGACCTCGACAGGGTCGCGGCCGCGGATCACCAGGTTCGAACCGAACCCGTCGGGGCCGTAAAAGGGGTAGCTCCCCAGGGAGAGGGCGGGATGGGCCTTGGCGAGCGCTTCGAGGGGCGCTGCGATGGCGCCCTCGCCCGAGCCCTCGACCCGCAAGGTGCGCGAGACGACGATCGCCCCGCCCTTCAGCCGCGGCCCCACATCCTGCAGCATGCCGCGCATGATCTGAGGCACGCCGGCCAGCACGAACACATTGCCGATGGTGAAGCCCGGGGGGCCCTGGACCGGGTTGTTCACCAGATCCCCGCCCACCGGAATTCGCGCCATCCGCCGTCGCGCGGCGTTGACCTCGCCGCCCCAGCGGGCGGCCATCATGGCCAGTATGTCGGGATGCTCCACAAGCTCCACGCCGAAGGCCGCCGCGACTGCATCGGCGGTGATGTCGTCATGGGTGGGGCCGATGCCGCCGGTGGTGATCACATAGTCATAGCGGGCGCGCAGGGCGTTCAGGGCCGCCACGATCTCGTCGAGCACGTCGGACACCGTCCGCGCCTCGGCCAACTCCACCCCATGGGCCCCGAGATAGCGGGCGATGTCGCCCAGATTGGTGTCGCGGGTGCGCCCCGACAGGATTTCGTCGCCGATGATCAGCACTGCGGCGGTCACCCGCCCTTCAGTGAAAGGGTCGGACGGAGTTTTCGGCGCAGGGCTCATGAACATCTCACCTTGGTCTTCTGGATGACTACCTCACCCAGCCCGGTTGGAAAACGCCCCACGCGTTGAGCTTGGATGAGGCTTCAATCGGATCTGGCTTTTGAACCTAGGCTGGTTGTTCTTCCAGAGACGGCGCCGAGGGGCTGGAGCTGAGACGCTGGGCTAGGAAGCTCCAACACCGAACTCCGGGGATCGCTGCTGTGGGCGAGGTGACCATCCGCAAGTTTACGGATGCCCGGGGAAAAACGCCCCTGGCAGGCTCTGGCCATGGAGGTCCCCATGATCAAGTCTGCATCCACCGCTCACGCTCGCCCGCACTCCAACGGTGGGTTCGCCTGGCGCCGGGCTCTTGGGGCGGGCCTTGCGCCTACGGCTTGGATCGCCGCGGGCTTCATTTGCTTGATGATGGCGAGCCCTGCGGCGGCGCAGAGCACCGAGGTGGGCGGCCAAATCGGTAGCTTCATTCAGAACATTGTCGACCTTCTCAACAGCAGCGTCATTCGCGGCTTGGCGATCATCGCAGTCATTCTCACGGGCATCGCCTGGATGTTCGGCCATCTCGACATGCGCCGCGCCGGGACGGTGGTCGTCGGCATCATCGTGATCTTCAGCGCTTCGGCCATCGTCGATCTGATCGTGGGCGCAGGCTGACCATGGCGCGCGTCCAGCGGCTCGCTGAAGCCCCACTTTTCTTGGCCTGCACGCGCCCGGCCATGATCGCAGGCGCGCCGATGGAGGCGCTCGGGCTCAACTTGGTCCTGACATCGGTGGTCTTTCTCGCCGCGCATTCACCCGGATGGCTCCTCGTCGCCCCAGCCCTGCATATGACGGCCCGCGCCGTATGCCGGCACGACCCCTTTGCGTTTCGCATCCTCTGGCTCTTTCTCGATGCTCAACGTCAGGCACCCGAGCGCCGAGGTTGGGGCGGTGCGAGCGTCGGCCCTGCTCCGCTTCCAAAGCGCCCGAGCATCAGGGCGGCCCTCCGTGGCTAGTCGATCCCGCTCACCGGCCCGTGCGGCTTCCCGCAAGCGGCCAAAGCGCGCCGAGCAAGAAGGTCTCGCCTGCATCCTGCCCTACGCATGGCACACCACAGATCAGATCATCAGCTTGGAAAGCCAAGCTTTGATGCTCTGCTATCAATTGGACGGTGCCAGCTTCGAGACCATCGACCTTGAAGACCTCAACGCCGAGGTCGACCAACTGAACAACATATGGCGCAATGTCGCCGACCCACAGCTTGCCGTCTGGCATCACGTGGTGCGACGCGCCTACGACCCGCCGCCCATGCCACGGCCCGCGAGCGCATTCTCCCAACGCCTGGACGCCGGCTATCAGACGCGCCTGCGCGCCGAGCGGATGTTCATCAATGAACTCTTCCTGACGCTTGTCTGGAAACCTCCAGCCGAACAGGGAATGACCTTCGCTCGCCAAGCCGCAGGCGATAGGCGCGCGTCAGTAACGACAGATGCGGTGTCGAGCCTCTCGCGGGCGGGTCAAGACCTCGTCCAGCTTCTCAGGCGCTACGGCCCAAGACCCCTGAGCCTCTACAGCGAAGACGGGCTGGTTTGGTCCGAACCGCTCAGCCTCATAAACCTGCTGCTCACCGGTGAGACAGAGCGCGTTCCCCTCATTCGCGGCCCAGCCAGCGGGGCTCTGGCCAGTGCTCGTCTGATCTTTGGTCGCGAGGCGCTCGAAGTTCGGCGCGCCACCTCATCGACCTATGGCGGCGTCTTCAGCATCAAAGAATATCCTGCACAGACGCGCGCCGGGCTTTGGGACGGGCTGCTCAAGGCCCCCTACCCGTTCGTCATCAGCCATAGCTTCGCCTTTTTATCGAAGGCGAGCGCCTCTGCGCTGATGGAACGCAAACAGCGGCAGTTTCAATCGACCCGCGACCGCGCCGCCTCTCAGGTGGAGGCGCTCGGTGAAGCGCTCGATGATCTCATCTCAAACCGCTTCGTCATGGGCGACCACCATGCATCGGTCCTGGTCTATGGCGACCAAGCCGAGGCCTTGGCGCACAACCTGGCGGACATGCGCGGCCGGCTCGCCGACACCGGTCTCGTCGCCGTGCGGGAGGACCTTGGGCTTCAGGCGGCGTTTTGGGCGCAATTCCCTGGGTTGTTTCGCTGGCGGCCAAGACCTGCCCCCATTACGTCGCGAAACTTCGCCGCCTTTGCGCCCTTCCACACCCATCCGACCGGCCAGCGGCGTGGTCTCCATTGGGACGCGCCGGTCACCGCCTTTCGAACCTCAGCGGGGTCGCCCTTCCATTTCAGCTTCCATGTGGCCGACGTCGGCCACACCTTCATTTGTGGCCCGTCTGGCTCTGGCAAGACGGTCGTCCAAAATTTCCTACTTTCTCAGCTCGAGCGGCTGGGCGCCCAGCAGGTGCTCATAGACAAGGACCGCGGTGCGGAGCTTTTCGTTCGCGCCAGAGGCGGCGCCTATCTCGATTTTACGCCGGGCCGAGACAGTGGTCTCGCGCCCCTCAAGGCCTTACCGCTCACGCCGACCAACCGCGCTTTCTTGGGTCGCCTGCTGGGACGACTGACGGCCGGAACAGACGCGCCGCACCCGCGCCAAGAGCACCAGATTGAGGCTGCAATCTCAGCCCTTGAGCCGCTGCCGGTTCAAGCGCGCTCCTTCGGCGCGCTTCGGAGCCTCCTGGGGCAGAGTGAGGCCGATGGTCTCGGGCAGCGCCTTGCCCCGTGGTGCGCAGGCGAGCGCCTGGGGTGGGTGCTTGATGGAGATGCGGACACCCTTGGTCTGAGCGCCGACATCGTTGGCCTCGATATCACCCAGGTCCTGGACGACCCACAGGTGCGCACGCCCCTGCTGATGTGCCTGTTTCAGCGGCTGAACACCCTGACTGATGGCCGTCGCCTGGTGATCGACATCGATGAGTTCTGGAAAGCCTTGGGCGATGAGGCCTTCCGTGGCCTCGCCCAGGACGGTTTGAAAACCTACCGCAAACAGAATGCCTTCTTGATCTTGGCGACACAATCTCCGGCTGACGTGCTGAGCTCACCCATCGCGCACACACTCCTCGAGCAGTGCCCGACCAAAATCTACCTGCCCAACCCTCAGGCGGCCGAGGCGCACTATGTCGCAGGCTTTGGCTTAACCCAGCGAGAGTTCGCCCTTGTGCGGGAGGAGATGGCGCCAGGCGGGCGCCAGTTCCTCGTCAAACAGGGCCAGGAGTCCATCGTCGCGAGCCTGCGGCTCGATGGGCTGGACGACGAACTCGCCTTGCTTTCCGGGCGCACCGAAACTGTGGCGCTCCTCGACCGCCTCCGCGCTGAACATGGTGATGCGCCAGACGCGTGGCTCGACGCCTTCCATCGCCAAAGGAGGAACCTCCCATGAGACACGCCCTCAGCCTCAGCGTCACCCTGGCTGGCGTGCTTTGCGCCACAGCGCCGGCCGCCATGATCGTCCACGACCCCACAAACTACGCCCAGTTGGTGGCGCAGGCTCAGACCGCCCTCGAGCAGCTCAACAGCTTGCGCACGCAAGTCGATCAAGGCCGCCGGCTGATCGAGACCTTGGATGAGGCCTCGGGGATCGGCGATGTCGCTGAGGCGCTCGACAACGGCTCCTGGCGCTCAATCTGGTCCGATATCGCAGCCTACGGCGCTGAAGGAGACGGGCTCAGGAGCACAGGGGCCCTGGCCGACCGCGCCAAGACATTGCGAGATGAGCGCCGCATCTATGAGCCTGAGCTCGAAAACCCTTATGACCAGCGCCTGGAGGCTGCGGGCCTAAGCAACGCCCGTGACATGACGGTCGCCGAGGCTCTCGCCGAGGCCGCCTCCGACCGCGCCGAGGCGATCGGGCAGCTCGATCAAACCTTGGCGAACGCGGCCAGCGCCCGGGCGGTTTTGGATCTTCAGACCCAGGCCGCTCTTGAGCAGACCCGCCTAGCCAACGACCAATTGCGGCTTCAGGCGCTGACCTTGGCGCAGTCTGCTGAGGCTCAAGCCTTGCTGCAGGCTGAGCAAGAGCGCGCCGCCCTAGGGCGGCGTCAGCGGATGGCCGCCTACGCCGCGACGTTTAACCGATGAGCGCAGCCCCATCAGCAGCGGGCGCCGCGCCCATGGATGAGTCCTTCGAGGTCTTTCAGCCGGCCTATCTCTTTGTAGATGAGCGGCTTGAGCTGTTTCTCGCTGAACGCATGGGCGCGATGACAGCCGAATTGGCACCCGCCGTCCGGGCGGCGCTGGTGCTCTATGTAACGCTGTACGGGATCGCCATCCTCAGAGGCGCTGTCGCCGAGCCGATACTGGACTTTGCGGTTCGTAGCGTGAAGCTTGCAATCGTCTCGCTGCTGTCCACCACGGTGGCCTACCAGACCTATGTCACAGACCCCCTCTTTCACGGGCTACCCGACGCCTTGGCGCACGCCGTGGGTGGCGGGCCTATTGGAGACATCGGCACGGCGTTTGACGCGTTCTACGCCCGAGCGGCTTACCTGGCCGAGAGCGTTGCCCAAGAGGCGAGCTGGCGTCAATTTGGGCCTTGGATCCTCTCGGCCGTCATCTATGTGGCTGCAGCTCTGACCGCAGCTCTGGGCTTTGGTATCGTCCTGCTCGCCAAGCTGGCGCTTGCCCTCCTCATCGCCCTTGGACCCATCTTCGTGGCCTGCGCCCTCTTTAGCGCCACCCGCCGGTTCTTCTTTGGCTGGCTCGCCCAGGCCGTGAACTACCTCATTTTGTTCGCCCTGATCCTCGCCGTGCTCCAGTTGGTGCTCGCCCTTGTCGCCGGCCAGTGGTC
Source organism: uncultured Caulobacteraceae bacterium (assembly GCA_937910255.1). GTDB lineage: Bacteria > Pseudomonadota > Alphaproteobacteria > Caulobacterales > Caulobacteraceae > Phenylobacterium. The sequence goes on from CALEOQ010000580.1 coordinate 16,971, forward strand.
AAAAATCGAAGGTGGAGACCCCGTCTCCGGAGGACTCGTCTTTGTGGCCCTCTGCCTTCTGGCCATGATCTTTTTCCTTCAGACACCAACCATCGCCGCTGGGATCGCCGGAGGCGCCAGCGCAGGTCTAGCTGACTTTGCAAACGCCGCAGCGATGAGCCGCCAGTCCTTGGCCCCCAGCCCCTCGGGCGGCGTCATGCGCCTGACGAGATCAAGACGATGAGCCGCGCCTTTGGGCTCCCGGCACGCCAAGCGCTGAGTGTCGTCCTAGCGGCGATGGTCGGTGGCTGCGCCAGCTTCGCGTCTGAGCCTGTTGGCTGTGACGGGCGCCACCGCCGTCCCGTCAACATCCAGGGCGCAAGCCTCAGCGCTGGGCCCCCGGCCCAGGCGGCCCTGGCCGAGGCACCCGACGCCGCCTCAATAGCTGGCCAAGAGTGTGCTCGATGATCGGCGTCCCCTCTTCGGATATCGACACCTATTTCGCTGAGGCTGAGAGCTGGAACAGCGACAGGCTGCGCGCCGCCGAGCGCTCGCGGCGCTTGGCCTGGGCGGTGGCGGCAGCTTCAGGTCTCCTCGCGGCTGCGTCCATCACCGCCATAGCTGCGCTCTCGCCTCTGAAGACCGTGGAGCCCTTTGTGGTGCGGGTCGATCAAACCACAGGCGCAGTGGACATCATGACAGCGCTCAAGGCGGAGAAGCCGCTGACCTATGATGAAGCCGTCTCCAAGCACTTCATCGCCCAGTATGTCCGCGCACGAGAAGGCTGGCTGGCGCCCGCCGCGGCTGAGGACTTCAGCCAGGTGGCGATCATGTCGACGCCGGCCGAACAACAGCGCTGGGCCGCTCACGCCGATGGCAACAATCCCAACAGCCCCCAGAACCGCTATGGCGCGGCGGGCGAGACTGAGATCGAAATCAGGGCGATCAGCTTCGTGAACGCCAATGTCGCCAGCGTGCGCTTCCACCGCCTTGAACGGCTTGGTCAGACGGCCGTGCACTCCGACTGGGTGGCTACTGTGGCTTTCAACTACACCCAGGCGCCGATGGCCGAAGCAGACCGCCTTCGCAATCCTCTGGGCTTTCAGGTCTCGAGCTATCGCGCTGACCCGGAGGTCGCTCCGTGAAGTCTTGGCCACCCCCCTCCACCACGTCCCCGCTCATCCTGGCAAGGCTCATCCTGGCAGGGCTCCTCCTAGCGGCCTCCGAGGCGAGGGCGTCGCCAAGGGATTCTGATGATCCACGGATCGTTTCAGTCGAGGTGACGGACGCCCGCGTCCTGGAAGTCCGGGCAAGGCGCGGCTTTGCCAGCCAACTTGTGCTACCGCCCGGCGAAACGGTGGAGCACGCGGCCATCGGCGAATCCAGGGGTTGGGATCTCGAGGTTCACGAGAACGCCGTCTTCCTCAAAGCTCGGGAGGATGCCCATGACACCAACCTATTCGTGCTGACAGGCCGGGGCGAGCAGCGGTGGCGCTATAGCTTTGAGCTGCGCCTGGTCGGATCTGAAGGCGCAGCGCCATATGAACTACGCCTTGTGCGTCCTGCCGCCCGCGTCGCTGAGGCCATGGCCGAGAAAGAGGCGGCCGCGCAGCAGAATGAACAGCGGCAGATCCAGGAGAGCCTGGCTGCGGCACCGTTCCAGGGCGCTCGGAACTACGCCTATACCGCACAGGGCGCCACAGCGCTCCAGCCCGCTGAAGCCTTCGACAATGGCCGCTTCACCGTGCTTCGTTTCCCCGGTCAGCAGCCTCTGCCCAGCCCCTACGAGGTCAGCGCCGACGGCGCCGAACGCCTCATCCCCTTTCATGTGCGAGGGGACTTTCTGATCATCCATGCCGTGGTCGCTGAGTTACGCCTTCGGCAAGGTCACAGTCTTCTTTGCCTCTACAACGACGGATTCTCGTTTGGAGCGTCTGATAGCGCCTCAGGCTCGGTCTCAACCTCGGTTTTGCGTAAGCCAAGGACGGAGAGCCCACCATGAGCCACATACCCGATCCCCCTGAAACCGCTGAGCCGCCGGTCGACCGGACGATTTCGCCCGTAGGCCAGCGTCGGGTGTTTCGGGCACCCCGCACGGCGGTCTTGAGCATTGTAGGCCTCGCCTGCGGCGGCGGCGTGATGCTAGCGGCAAGCCTTGGCGACAACCGGCCGTCGTCCCCCGCGGCCGAGCGAATGGGGCCTGCCAAGCAAGTCGTTCGCTATGAGCCGACAGAGGCCTCAGAGCGTTCGCCCCCTTTCGAGTCAGAGCCGGATCGATTGGCCTGGGATGAGCCCGGCGGCGAGGCCGCGACGGTGCCCAGCCAAGCCCAGGGTGAAATCGCCGGGCGAAATGCTCCTGGTCCGGAAGCATCAACACCGTCACCTCTCGTGGTCTACCGCAGTCCTGGACCACTGCAAGCCACCACCGCGCAAAAGCAAGGCAGGCAAGAGTCCCGCCCTGGCGAAGTCGCCACGGCGCGGGTGAGCGACGGTTCCTCTCCCGTCGAAGAGCCAATTGGGCGTGCAGCGGCCACAGCCCTCGATGAGCACGACCGCAGTTACATGCTACTGGCCGGCGCGGTTGTGCCGTGCATCCTCCAGACCGCCCTGGACTCCAGTCGTCCAGGCTACGCCTCATGCCTTCTTACTCGCGATGTTCTCTCTGAGAACGGGGCTGTGGTGCTGTTGGAGAAGGGCACGCGGGTATTCGGCGGTTACGAGGCCACCATGGCGCGCGGCGACCAGCGCCTTCTCATTCAGTGGGTGCGCGCGGTTACCCCCACCGGCGTAAAGGTGACCATCGACTCACCCGCCGCCGACGCCCTGGGGCGCGCCGGCCTCGCGGGCGAGCTCGACACCCGCTTTTGGGCACGCTTTGGCGGCGCTGTCCTCCTGTCGATGATCGATCAGGTGGCGGTGGCCTCGCAATCCTCCGACGGCCAGGTGTGGGTGTCCCCCTCGCAGGCGCCCGTTGTAGCCCTCGAAGACTCCATCGATCTGCCGCCGCGGCTTTGGGCGCCGCAAGGCTCGGAAGTCACGATCTTCGTGACCCAGGATCTGGATTTTTCCGATGTCTACCAGCTGACGCTGCGTTGATCATGACGGTGCACGACCAGGTTCTTCACCGCTATTTTGAGCCGCTGGAGAAGTGGCTCAGCCGCCCTCAGGTCACCGATCTTGTGGTCAATCGGCCAGGCGAATTGGCCGTAGAGGAAGCTGGCCGCTGGCGTTGGCGATTAGAACCCCAGCTCTCAGCGCCCTGGCTCGCAACCTTAGCCCGGGTCGCGGCGGGGCTTTCGGCCCAGAGCGTCGACGAGGTCAATCCGATCTGCTCGACAGCGCTTCCCGGTGGCGTGCGGTGTCAGATCGTACTCCCGCCAGCAGCTGAAGCGGTTTCCCTCACCTTACGCAAACCTCAACGCCGCCGACTTAGCCTCAACGCGCTGGATCGGGGCGGGCTCTTTAAGGCGCTCAACGATGACCTAGGAGGCGCCCGCCACGTTGATGATCAACTCCGCGGCCTGCAGGACGCCGGCGCCTGGGGAGCTTTCTTCGAGCTCGCGGTGCGAACGCGGCGCAATATCCTGATCTCAGGCGCCACAGGATCGGGAAAGACCACCTTGGCAAAGGCGCTGATCGACCTCATCCCCGCCGATGAGCGCCTGATCACGATCGAGGACACAAGGGAGCTGTCGCCGCGTCAGCGCAACGTCGTGCACCTGCTCTACGCCAAGGACGGCCAGGGTCTTGCCCGGGTCGGTCCCAAGGCGCTCTTGGAGAGCGCCTTGAGGATGCGCCCCGACCGCATCCTGATGCAGGAACTACGTGATGAGGCCGCCTTCCTCTATCTGAGGACCGTCAACACTGGGCACCCTGGCTCGATCACCACAATCCATGCTGACAGCGCCGGCTTAGCGTTTGAACAACTGGCGTTGCTGGTGCGGGAGTCCGAGGCCGGACGACAGCTGGCCCACAGCGATGTGCTCCAGTTGCTCCGACGGCTGGTCGATATCGTCGTCCAGCTCAAGCGATCCAATGGAGACCAGAAGGACGGCGTGTAGGGAAAGAGTGTAGCGCTCGGTGGTCGCCGTAGCATTAAAAAAAAAAACCAGTGTCCGACACC